>CALJNY010000030.1 GCA_937981515.1 uncultured Collinsella sp.
CATAAAGACCGCCAGGCCCGCGCCAAAGCCGAGGTAGATAAAGCAGATGTTGAACGGCGTGTTGAAGCCGATGCGGTCCGCCAAATTGGACAGCGTGAACATGAGCATCTGGAACGGCACGACCATCGAGAACACGAACAGGTAATAGAAGAAGTTCGAGATCTTGTTGTTGACACGAACCACGTACCAAGCGCACATGGAGCAGCACACCAAGATCAGCACGACCGACGTGACCGTGATGATGAGCGAGTACATAAATGCCGAGGCAAAGCCCTGCTCGTTAAGGGCGTGCATGTAGTTTGCGAGGCCGTTGAACGTCTCGGGCGTGAGCAGATCGAATGCCGTGGTGGTGCTGATTGCGGTCGCTTTCTTAAAAGAATTAAGCGCAATCATGAACACGGGGTAGATCCACGCGAGCGACAGGATCGTAAAGAAAATCGAGAGCGCGCGGTTGATAACCTTATCGCGTTTCATTACTGCTGCACCTCCTTGGACCTCGTGGCCTTAAGCTGGATCATGGAGATGGCCACGACCAGGATGCAGAAGATAACCGCCTTGGCCTGACCAATGCCCTGCCATGCGATACCGGCACGCGAATAGAACGTGTTGTAGATGTTCAGGGCGAGCATCTCGGTGGAGTGCGCGGGGGCGCCGCCGGTAAGGGCGAGGTTCTGGTCGAACAGCTTAAAGCCGTTGGTGATGGACAGGAACAGGCAGATGGTGATGGTCGGCATCAGGTTAGGGATCTTAACCTTCCAAAACGTCTGCCATGCCGTAGCGCCGTCGACCTTGGCGGCCTCGATGTAGTCGGACGGAATGGACTGCAGACCAGCGATGTAGATGATCATCATGTAGCCGACCTGCTGCCACAGGGTCAGGATGATAAGGCCCCAGAAGCCAGCAGCAGAGTTAAGGGCGATGAGCTGGGCGCCCACGTTGGAGAGCAGGCAGTTGATCAGAATCTGCCAAATGTAGCCCAGCACGATGCCGCCGATCAGGTTAGGCATAAAGAAGATCGTACGGAAGATGTTGGTGCCTTTGAGCGCCTTGCGGGTGAGCGCCTGCGCAATGGCCAGGGCGATCACGTTGATGAGCACCGTCGACAGGAAGGCAAACGCCACGGTAAAGAAGAACGACGTGGAGAACTGCGGATCGGACAGCGCGCGCACGTAGTTCTCGATACCGACAAAGTGCGCGTTACTAATGATAATAAACTGGCAGAACGAGAGATAGAAGCCCTGGATAAAAGGGATCACGAACCCGATCATAAACGCCAGGCACGTGGGCAGCATAAAGAGCGGCCACCAGCGCTTGAGTGCTTTGCCCATAAAAGGGTCCTTTCAATATGCAGGGGGCGGGCAAACCAACGTCTGCCCGCCCCCTGTCGCTAATCAGATAGCTTGGGCAGCAACTGCTTACTCGGAAGCGGCCTTCTCGGTCTTCCAACCATCGACGAAGGCGTTATTGACGCCGTCCCACTTGCTGTTATCGGCAGCGTAGGCAATCAGAGCCTGCTTGAGGTTCTTCTTCCACTCCTCGGAGGGAATGTAGACGAAGTCCCAAGCGACGGTCTTCTTGCCGTCCTTGGCCATGGCAACGGCCTGCTGCGAGAAGACGTTGGTGGTCTCCTTGGCGCTCTTGAACGGAGCGGTCAGACCCATCTTGTCGGCGATGATGCTGGTCGGGGTGTCAGCGGTGACGCACCAATACATGAAGTCCTCGGTGGCCTTCTGGGCATCCTCGGAAGCCTGGGAACTGACGCACCAGTAGTTCTCGCCGCCGGAGCACAGGCCCTGGTTCTCCTCGCCGTCAACACCGATGTAGATCGGCATCATGCCAATCTGATCGTCGGTCATGCCGGCCTTGACGAGGTCAGAGTAGGCCCAAGAGCCGTTCTGGTAGAAGACGGCCTTGCCGGTTGCGAACTCGTTGGTGGCGTCGTCGCCGGTCTTGGAAGCAAGCTGCGAAGGATCGCAGGTGGAGTCGGTGATGTACAGGTCGAAGATCTGCTTGTAGTTGTCGAGGAACTCACCCTTGATCTCGTCGTCCTCCTGGTTGTGCTCCTTCTCAAACTCGTAGTAGAGCGGCATGTTGGCAAGGTGGGTGGTGTAGCGCCAGCTGTAGGAGTCGTCCATGCCGGCGGAAGTGAAGGCACCCTCGACACCAAGCTCGTCCTTGCGGGCCTGGATGTCATCGGCACAAGCCTTCAGCTTGTCGAAGGAGTTGATGTCCTCGGCCTTGTAGCCAGCCTTCTCGAGCAGCTGCTTGTTGTAAATAATGCCGAAGCTCTCCTGAACCCAGTCGATGCACACATCCTTGCCGTCGGACTGCAGAGCCAGGGAGTCATCAATGAGCTCACCGCGGAGCTTGGTATCGGACAGGTCGGCGCAGTAATCCTTCCAGTTCTTAAGACCGGTGGGGCCGTTGACCTGGAACAGGGTCGGAGCGGAGCTCTTGGACATCTCGGACTTAAGCTTCTCCTCGTAGGTGTTGGAAGCGGCGGTCACGATCTTGACCTCGACGCCCTTCTCCTTCTTATAGGCCTTGGCGATCTCCTTCCACTCCTTGTCGACCTCGGGCTTGAATTGGAGGAAGTAGACCTCGGCAGCGTCACCAGAAGCAGAGGAGCCGGAGCCGGCAGAACCACCGCAACCCACGAGGCCCAGACCAAGAACTGCAGCCGCGGAACCAGCAAAGCCCAGGAACTGCCTTCTGCTCATTTCGTTCTTCATTACAATCCACCCTTTCACACCGTGGCGGCACCCTTTGCCGCCGCCTTCGGAGATTGGCTCGGGGACTTTGCCCCTTTTGCTGATTTGAACGATACGCTATTTGGCTAGTTGTTTGAACAAGTATTACTAGAGCGGTAGAAAAACTTCGGTGAACGGTAATTTCAACTTGATACTTGACAAGTTTTGTATAAACAATTAATTGTTATCAAATGCAGAGAAAACGCCCGGTCAAGCCGATGCATCGTCGGTTTGACCGGGCGTTTTCGCTTTGATGACATGAGTCTCGTCAGGCTGCGAGCTAGCCGGCTATCGCTTGGAGTTGACGCGGTAATGGAAGATCTCGGGATGCGTGCGGGCATGCGTGACCTCGAACAAGATGCCGTCCGAGGTGTACGACTGGCTCTCCATGACGGCGACACAGTTGTATTTGCCGAGGTCAAGATAACTGCAATCCTCATCGTTGGCAAGCTCGACGCTCACCGTACGGCGACTCGCCATCACCTTGACGCCGCGTTTGTGCTCCAGATAGTCGTAAATTGACTTTGCGGCGATCTCGGGCGTCAGGCCTTTGGCGATCGACTCCAAAAAGTAACCATGGTCTACTTGGCGCGCATTGCCGTTAAGGCTTCGGACGCGCACCACGCGAATCAACTGCTCACCCACCTTAAAGCCCAGACGACGAGAGAGCTGCTCGGTGCAAATCAAATGCTCAAAAGACTTAACGTCCGTCGATGCAACGGCATTGTTGCGCTTTGCAAATTCGCCAAACGACTCGACTTCCTCGAGTGCGCCCAGCATGTCGGTTTCGCCCTTGAGCCAAATAACGCGCACGCCCTTGCCGTGTATAGGCTGCACAAACATCTGGTCGGCCAGCATGCTCAAGGCGCGTCGAACGGTATTGCGCGTGCAGCCAAACTCCGCGGTCAGCTCGGCTTCGGTTGGCAGCATCTCCTGAAACGCATAGGTCCCATTAATGATGCGCGAACGTATTTCTCGGTAGATTCCTTCGTATATCGCTTTTGGCATTGTTTCACCTCTAATGAATATGTATGGCTAGGCACGATAGCATTTCTTTGGGTTGTTTAAACCGTCTATCGGCAAAGCACCGATTATTAACTGTCAACGGCGCCCGTGATGCTCCAATCGATTCGAATCAAAACCATCAATGCGGCGAACGCTCACTCCCCTACAATTAACTCATTGTTCAAACGTTCCACCGCAGACATGGCGGGCTTACGGTCGAGAGGCAGAACATGCTGCAAAAAATCCAACGCTTTGGCGGGGCAATGTTCGCGCCCGCCATGCTGTTTTCTATATCAGGCCTCATGGTCGGCGTCTCCGCCCTCGCAACGTCTGCGGATATCGTCGGCGACCTCGCCGTATACGGAACCCCTTGGTACGTTTTTTGGACTATCATCCAGCGTGGCTCGTGGACGGTCTTTAAACGACTTCCGCTCCTTTTTGCCGTAGCGCTGCCCATCGGCCTTGCCCAAAAGCAACCGGCACGTTGTTGCTTCGAGGCGCTCGTGGCCTATTTTGCCTATTGCTTCTTTTTGAGCGAGATCATCAAGCTGAGCGGAGACAACCTTGGACTTAAGTACCCGTCGTCTTTGACCTCCGCTAGCGGCATCACCATCATCGACGGCATCAAGACACTCGACACCGGCATTATTGGCCCGCTGGCGGTGTCGGCAACCGTTGTCGCCATCCATGACCGCTTCTACGATGCCAAGGTTCCCGATTGGCTCGGTACCTTCTCGGGTTCCTCGCTGGTCTACCTCATCAGCTTTTTTGCCGTGTTCGCCCTTGCCGCCATCTCGGCCGCCATCGTGCCCTTCGTATACGCAGCGACCGAAACGCTGCGCCACGCACTTGCGGGCGTCGGTCCCTTCGGCGTGGGCGTCTTTGTGTTTTTGGAACGCGCGCTCGAACCCATGGGCTTGCACCATTTGCTCTACATGCCCATCTATTACGACAATCTGGTCATTCACGACGGTATTTACGCCACGTGGACCAACCTGCTCCCCATTCTCTCCCATAGCACGCGCCCTTTGAATGAGCTTGCACCCTGGGCAGGTTTTACCGCCACCGGCTGGAGCAAGCTCTTTGGCCTTCCCGCCATCGCGGCAGCATTCTATTTCACCGCCAAACCCGAACGCCGTGCCGGCCTTAAGGCCATCCTTTTGCCCGCCATCGTCGCCTCGGTGGTCTGCGGCGTCACCGAGCCGCTCGAGTTTCTCTTTATGTTCACCTATCCCGGACTCTTTTTGCTCTACGCCGTCCTATCCTCCTGCCTTGCCATGACCATGAACCTCTTCGGTATCGTCGGCATCTTCTCAGGCGGTCTCATGGAAATGACGGCCTTCAACTTCATCCCACTCGTGCGAATGCATGCCGGCTCCTACCTTTTGGCGCTCGGTATCGGCCTTGCCTTTAGCCTCATCTTTTTTGTTAGTTTTCGCGCACTCATCTTGGTCTATGACCTTAAGACGCCGGGCCGCGAGGATCATGTCTCCAATCGCGCGGCAATCGATCGTTTAACGGGAAGCGGCTTTGCCAAAGAGCAATCTCCCAATGACGAGGTCAATAGTCGATCCGATCAAGATCACGTCCTCGCTGAGCGGGTAATTCAGCTTTTAGGTGGCGTTGGCAATATCGTGGGCGCAACCAACTGCGCCACGCGCCTGCGCGTCGAGGTCGCAGACCCCTCCATCGTTGCAGATAACGCGTCGTTTGTCACGGTGGGCGCCAAGGGCCTCATCATTACGGGCAAGACCGCCCAGGTGATCATCGGCATTTCCGTTCCCCGTATCAAAGAACACTTTGATCGAATCATGGGGCTCGAACCGGGCTTTGCCCCCACCACCTCGGCCTCCCCTGTCGCCAGTGCAGCCCATAAGCACGGCGACATCTGCTTCTTCGACATCGACGGTACGCTCGCCTGGCAAGATCCCAAACTCGCCCAAGAGCTCCCCGAGGATGAGCGAGACCTCTCCCCCTACCCCAATGAAGCGGTCTCGCAAGCCATCCGTGATTTTGTTGCCAAGGGCAATATGGCGTTTATCTGCACAGGGCGCACACTGAGCTGCATCCATCCAAAGCTGCTCGAGCTGCCCTGGGCCGGCATCGTCTGCCTCGCGGGTGGCTATGTCGAACTTGAGGGACACGTGATTCGCGATTTAGCGATGACGTCCAGCATGCTGCAGCGCCTTGCCCCCTATCTTGAGCAGTCGGGCGAGGTCATCCGCTTTGAGGGTCTTAACGGTGTCGTGCGCATGAGTATCGATGCCCCCGATACTCCCGGATACGCGCGCACCCTGGGCGATGCAGTCACACAGCTGCAACATTACAGTGCCTACAAGATCTTGATGTCTACATCGCTCGCCAACCGTATCGCTCAAGATAAGGCACTTGAGCCGCTGCTGTGCTTTAACGAGCTCGAACTCGAGGTAACCGAAATCTCGCCACGCGAATGCACGAAGCGCGGGGGCATCCAGTCTGTACTCGACGCCCTCGATCCCCACCACGGAACCGTATACGGCATCGGCGACGCCAGCAATGACGTCTCGCTGATGAACGCCGTCGATGTCGGTATCGCCATGGGCAATGCGCCGGACTATCTCAAAAAGCGCGCCGACTACATCACCGACTCGGTCGACAAAGATGGCGTCGTCAAGGCGCTCGAGCACTTTAGGCTTATATAAGCAGCCGGCACGCGCACGCGTCCCGTTTCCCCAAATCGCCAAAACAGACGCGCCGGCAACTCCAATGTGGCAATATGGTATCTGCACACCGCAACGATGCAACCTCAGAAAGAATGCGAGAACCCGTGTCCAGTCCGTTTACCAGCTTTTTAGCCCAGCACTTTGACCAGATTAACGACTATCTGGCCACGTTCTTTGACGGACAGGCGACCTCTGCCGATATCGAGCGCTATCTGTACGCGCCGCTCTCGGCTTTTACGGCCAACGCCGGCAAGCGCCACCGCCCGCTTATCTGCATGCTCGCCGCAACCGCAGTGGGCGGTAGCTTCGAGAGCGCCCGCAGCGCCGCGGCAGCCATCGAGCACTTCCAGTCGGGCGCGCTGATTCACGACGACATCGCCGACAACGGACGGCTTCGTCGAGGCAAGCCCTGCATGCACCTTACCGAGGGCACGGGCCTTGCCATCAATTGTGGCGACTTGGCGCTCACCATGGTCACCAAGACGGTTCTCGACGACCCCACGCTGGAGTCCGGCGTGAAGCTGCGCGTGCTCCACGAGCTTACCGAGATGATCGTCCGCACCATCGAGGGACAAGCGCTCGACCTGGGTTGGGTCCGTGACGGGCGCTTCGATATCTCGGTTGATGACTACCTGGACATGGCGACGCACAAGACCGCGTTTTACAGCGGAGCCACGCCGCTTGCCGCCGGAGCCATTATCGGCGGCGGCAGCGATGAACAAATCGAAGCGCTGCGCGCCTTTGGCCTGCACACGGGCCTTGCCTTTCAGATTCAGGACGACCTGCTCAACCTTGTCGGCACCAAGGAAGCCGCCAACAAGGACTTCCGCACCGACATCACCGAGGGCAAGCGCACGCTTGTCGCCGTACACGCCCTCTCTGATGAACGCCACCACGACGAGGTCGAGGCGATTCTTTCCTCGGGCACCGAGGACCCCGCGCAGCTCGCACGCGCCGTGGAGATCTTCCAGGAGACCGGCTCCATCGATTACGCCCACACTTACGCGCTCGACCTGACCGCTAAGGCCAAAGCGGCCATCGAGAACGTTGAGCTTGATCCGCACGCACGCGAGCTGTTCCTCTCCATGGCAGATTTCTTTGTGGAGCGTCTTAACTAACGGGGGTTATAAAACCTGTCAGCAGCGTATTTAGGCACAACTTGCTACACTGTTGAGTGCATGTTTATGCATCCCTTTGCGTTGTCTATCCGACAGACGCTCAAATAGTACGAATGGTACGCCGAAAGGGGTTCGTTCATGGAACCTATTACAACGGGCATGCAAGGAGCAGCCGTCGAGGACGTGCAGTCTCGTCTCCTGCAGCTCGGCTACACGATTGATGCCGCCGAAGTCACCGACAAGTACTTTGGAGCCACCACTGAGCAGGCCGTCAGCACCTTCAGGCTCGACAGCGGCCTTGCTGCCGGTCATGCCGTCGATATCCCCTGTTGGAGCGCCCTTGTAGACGCTTCGTATAAGCTGGGCGACCGCACCCTCTATCTACGCATGCCCAATTTCCATGGCGCCGATGTGCAGGCCCTGCAGCGCGCTCTCAACGTTTTGGGCTTTGCCTGTGGCGAAGACGACGGCTACTTTGGTCCGCATACCGAGGCCGCCCTGCAGCAGTTCCAGGAAAATGTCGGCCTGTTTGCCGACGGCATGGCCTTCCAGGACACCTACGCCTACATCAACCGCCTGCACCATGTGTGGGAGGGCAAGCCCTCGGTCACCGAAGCCGAGTCCCGCATCGGTTTTGCTCGCGCCGCCAACGTGCTCGAGCGCTTCCAGATTGCCGTTATCGGCGAGGACCCCATCGCACGCAGTGTTGCGTCGCGCATGTGGAATATCGCCACGGCAACGACCGACAACAGCGGCATGATGCTCTGCGACTCCGAGGTCCCAACCGACGTTGACCTGGTGCTCGAGATCGCAAGCGACGAGCTGCCCGCCGACGCCGCACCGCGTGCTACGATTGCCCTCGCCGAGTGCCACAACCTGGCCCAGCGCATCCGCACTGCCAATGTCGCCGCGCAGCAGAAGCCGGCTCGCATTCGCATTGAGCTCACGGGCATGACGCGCTACAACGGCACCTTCACGGCCAGCGACGCGCAGACACTCGCCGTACGCCTGCTCGATGGCGTTTGCGATGCCCTCGCAGATTAGGTAAACTAAACGAGTTGCTTTTGCGCAACACCCATACTGGGACGTAGTTCAACGGTAGAACTCCGGTTTTTGGTGCCGGCTGTTGGGGGTTCGAATCCCTCCGTCCCAGCCATTAAAACTGAGCGCCCTGAGCCCATAACGGCCCAGGGCGCTTTCTTGTGGACAAGCGGAGGGATTCGAACCCACAAGGGTGCGGAGCCGAGGAAACGCGAAGGCGCCCCAGGCCCATTAGGACCAAGGGCGCCTTACATCTAGAAAATATCAGCCCAGTTCCGAAAAGCGAGCCGCTTGCGACAACCAAGTGCCGCGTGGCCCCGGCGGGCCGGGCATTAAGTTTGTCGCGAGTTCCGCACGCAAAGAAGGCAACATGACCTCGATGTTTTGGACGTGACAGCGAGAGGGGCCCTGGTATGGCAAGGTGACGTGAAACAAGGCGGCGCTGACCTTCTGGTCGCGCCGCCGAAGTTGAACGTCAGATTGCCGTGCCAGGGCCGCTCGCAGCGTCGAGAGGACCGCCGTTCGGTAGAACGGCGGAACTAATTGTTCAGCATGCGGTCGAAGCTTCCCGAGTCGCCATCCCGATAGTCTGCGGTCATCAGAATCTCCTGCGGAATGCGCCCGCCCTCGCGCAGCACGTTGCGGAACTGCACGCGCGTAACCATGGGCAGATCCTTGATCGTCGCTGCCAGGTTCTGCGGCACACCCTGGTTGGCAGCCGCGGGCTCGCACTCTCCGCCGGCCTTCACGCGACGCTTATGCTCGGCGAGCATAGCGCGATACATGCCGGCATGCAGGCGAATCTCAACCACATTGGCATTGCGAGTCTGCTCGACGATGCGCGCGCCCTCGCGATCGATATCGCCCACGTAGTAGACGTAGTTAAAGCGATAGCCAATCTCGGCCAGATAATCGTCCAGGGCATGCGAGACGCTCGCTTTGCAGCCGCCGCCAAAAATCACGCCGCCCACTTTGATGCCAAAGAGCTTGGCATGTTTGCGTCCGCGCAGGAGCTTGACGATCTCGTCATAGGTATCCAGGTGCTCGACCATAATGAACGGCTTGTCGGCACCCAGCGTAAAGAAGCCCGTAAAGTGCACGGGGCGATTGGGGGCGACCTTGATCGCCTGCATGCTGATGCCCTTTTCGGTCATACGTCTGATCAGGCGCTCACCGTGCTTGCCGTCAAAAGCCTTCTCGTCGTTAAAGATCTGGTAGGCACGCTGGCGGCGCGAGGCAACCGGCGTATCGGCACCTCGGTTCTGCTCGATCCAAGCCTGGATGATTGCGATTTCCTCGGCAATCTTGCGGTTGGACATCTCGTTGTGCTGAGTGCGCTGCGGAGCCTTTTTGCCGTCCTTGCCCTCAACCTTTACGATCTGTGTCTGCTGCTCCTTGATCTTAGAGAGCGCCATTGGCGTGGGAACGACCTTGAGCAGCTGCCTGCCCAGGACACGGGCCAGAGCAAACGCCGAAACCTCGCCATGAGCGGGCTGCTCAGGCTGCTGGGCGGCCGCATCGTTTGCAGTCGGTTTGGGCTGCGCCTGGGATTTGTGCTTGGAATCTGCCTGAGCTTTGCGCTCTTGCTTTGGCGCGGACGAGCTCTTTTGCGAACGTTCAGGCTTGTCCCCCTTCGCCGGCTGGCGCTTGGGCTGCTCCATCGGAGCATCCACCTTCGCATCTTCGTCGCGCGGCGCCACATTCTCGGCGGCATCCTGAGCGTTAGAGCTGCGACCGCCACGATGACGACGACGGCGAGGCTTGCTCGAAGCACCCTCCCCCGTCTGTTCAACCGCAGGTTGCTGGCCCTGAGTCTCCGTATCGGACGCAGTCTGCTCATCAACAGGCTTCTGTTCACGAACTTCCGACTCGGCAGGCTTCACGGCCTTCTCGGCCCGCGCCTCCGGAACCTGATTAACCTTTTCCTGACGCTTTACGGGGTACGCGCGACCTGCAAAGCCGCGACCGGGACGGCACGAGTCTGAGGCCTTCTTGGCCGGCTTCTCGGAATCGTCCGCAACCTCGGCAGCCTCTTCGGCATCGCGCACAACATCCTGCTGCTCGGCCTTAAAATGCGCACCGCGACGACGCTTGGGCTCCTGAGGCTCAGCGGACTTTTGCTCTTTCACAGGCTCCTGCGGCTCGGCGACAGGCTCGTTCTCAACAACCTCGGTAACGGTAACGGCCCCATCCTTTTGAGCCACAGCACGACGGAAGCGTTCCTGTTGGGCGCGGCGCTGAGCATCACGCTTTCCGCCTCCGCCAAAGCCGCCTCGGCCCGCCTTGGCGGTAAAGGCACGCACGACATGCTCATCGAGCAGCTCGTCAGTATCGATATGCTCACGCGGGGCAACTTCTTCCGCAGCAGGAACCTCAACGGAATCCTCGACAGGCTGCTCCTGGGCATCATGAATCTCGGCATTGATGGTATAGAACGCCGGGCGGCCGTTAATGCCGCTGCCCTCGATCTTGGTAACGATTTTTGCCGCGATAAGCTCATCGCGCATCGCCTTGGTATCGCACTCCTTATCCACGGAGCGGAAGATTTGCGCCAGCGCGCTCGACTTGATCTTGAGTGCCTTGCGGCAGAGCAGGTCGTAGGCAACCAGCTTTGCCCGCTCGGCAGAAAGCGACGTTTGTCCGCTCAGACGCTCAGCTAGAGCATCGACATTTTGTTGGTTATCGGAATATACCGTCTTGGCCACGGGGCCCCTTTCATATGCACACATATACGTCCATATGGTACAACGCGCGCCGCCATCCACGCAAAACATCTGCGAGAACACCCCGGCATCACCCGTCTTTACAAAAAAGGCCGGGCCCGCGTTCTGCGGACCCGGCCTTTCCGAGTCATAGAGATGGAAGATCCAATCCGTCCGATCGGCTAAGCCTTGGCGGCCTCAGCGTCGGCAGGAGTCTCGGCGGCAGCAGCGCGACCATACTCGGCCTTGCCCATCTCGGACCACTCGGGCTCCTCGTCGGGAATGGAGCCGGCCTCCTTGCCGAAGAACTCCTTGAGGCAGTTGACGGCAACGATGAGGCCCAGGACCATCAGCAGGACGGCAAAGACGAGCTGCAGGCCCTTGGTGGCGGCGACGGAGACGGCAGCCGTGGTGGCGGTAGCCGGGATGGTACCGAAGAAGCCGTAGGCCTGGACGGCGGTCATGCAGCCCATGGCGCTCTGGACCAGCGAGGTGAAGGTGCAGCAGAGCAGGAAGGCGACGGGCACGTAGAGCATCCAACCCTTGCGGCCGGTGCACTTGCAGAACACGGCGAGGGTGATCATGGTCATACCGCCGAGCAGCTGGTTGGAAGCACCAAAGAGCGGCCAGATGTTAGCATAGCCACCAAAAGCGAGGGCGAGACCGGGAAGCAGGGTGACAACCGTGGCGAACCAGGGGTTGCCGAGGACCTTCATGTAGCCGGCCTTGGACTCGATGGCCAGGGCGTCGTTGGTCTGGGCAAAGAACTCAGAGAACGAAGTGCGGGCGATGCGGGCGACGGCGTCGAGCGAGGTCAGGGCCAGAGCGGAGACGTTCATGGTCATGAAGACGGTAGCGAGCGTGCCGTCAACACCGAAGGCCTGCATACCGCGGGAGATGCCAGCGGCGAAGATCTGGAACGGGGTGGAAGCGACACCGGCGTTGAGAGCGCCAGTACCGGCGGTATTCATATCGGAGAACATGATGCCGGCGACGATGATGGCAAGGATGCCGACGAAGGACTCGACAATCATGGCGCCGTAACCGACCTTGACGGCGTCCTGCTCCTTCTCGACCTGTTTAGAAGAGGTACCGGAAGAAACGAGGCTGTGGAAACCGGAGAGAGCACCGCAAGCGACAGAGACGAACAGAACCGGGAACATCATGCCGGAGGCAGTGAAGAAGCCGGTGAAGACCGGAGCGGTGATAGTGGCCTGACCGTTGACGCCCAGGACGACGATGCCGAGGACAGCGCAGACGATCATGACGATCATCATGATGGAAGTGAGGTAGTCACGCGGAGTCTTGAGCATCTGGATGGGCATAGCGCCAGCGAAGACCAGGTAGACCATGACGACGGCGAACCACTGGAACTTATCCAGGTAGACCGGGAACTGCATACCGACGGCGAACATGAGAACCATGAGGACCACGCCGGTGACGAACTCGGCAGCGCCGGTGAGGTTGAACTTCTTCTGGGCCCAACCAAAGGCGATAGCGACGAAGGTGAACAGGATGGAGATGGTACCAGCGCAGCCGGCGGCATAGGACTTGGTGAAGTCGATGGCACCGGTAGCAGCACCAGAAGCGTCAACGGCCGGGGTGAACATGAACGTCTTGCAGACCATGTCGGTGAAGGCGGCGATGACGATGATGCAGAACAGCCAGCAGAACAGCAGGAACAGGCGACGGCCGGTCTTGCCGATGTACTTCTCGATGAGCTGAGCGAGCGACTTGCCGTTGTTCTTCATCGAGGCGTACAGGGCGCCAAAGTCGTGGACGGCGCCAAAGAAGATGCCGCCGACGAGGACCCAGAGCACGACGGGCAGCCAGCCAAAGGCCATGGCGACGATCGTACCCGTGACAGGGCCGGCACCGCAGATCGAGCTGAACTGGTGCGAGAACGCGGTGAAGGCGGAGACGGGCGAGAAGCTCTTGCCGTCCTTCATGCGCTTGGCCGGCGTGAGGGCCTCTTTGTCAACGCCCCACTTGTTGGCCAACCAGCGGCCATAGCCCAGATAGCCGCAGGCGAGCACCGCCGCGGCCACAACCATGAGCAAAACTCCGTTCATTACATTTCCTCCTCTAAAAAGAACTACTCAGACATAAAAAATGAGGGCCGTCGGTTGCGCTCGACGGCCCTCATCTTCATCAGCCGCCCGTTATCGTACGGGCTAGCTGTATGTGCTAACCCGCATCAGATAATTACTACGCTGATAATGTTTAGCTGATGCGTGAACATGTCTGAGAAATCCTCTTCAATCATGATGTGAACGATCCGTGCGTGTTCACATCCCCCAGTGGATGAAAAGGAGTATGAAACTTTAGTTACCTAAAGTCAACGCAAATTTGTAATGAATTTTCAACTTTTTTTGGATTTCTCGGTATAAAACGCCACTGACCTCGGACTTTACCTCACGACAGTTTTTGCATGAGAGATGCCCCTGAGAGCCGCGGGAGCCGGGCGGCGCATATGAACTTTATCGCGAGTTCCGCACGCAAAGAAGGCCACTTAATGTGGCCTTCGTCTTGCGCAG
>CALJNY010000031.1 GCA_937981515.1 uncultured Collinsella sp.
GATGGCCAAGCAGCCCCAGCAATGCCGGCTCCACTAAACGGCAAATACACAACGCACCCAAGCCAAACGCGCAGGCCCAGTACAGGCAGATGCGTCCGTGCAAGTTAAACGGCAGGTGCGAGTAATCCCAAAAGCGAGCGCCCGTTGTTTTTTCCAACAGCACGCCTACGCTGTACTCAATCACGCTGCATACGAGCGCTGCAGCGACAAACTGGCTCAAGGCATCCGGAATCCCACGCAACAGCAGCCAGCAGGCAATGCCGCCCACACCATAGATAGGACAACACGGCCCCAGCAAAAAGCCACTGTTGGCAAATCGTCCGTGATTGAGCATGGCGCATACTGTCGACTCCCATGCCCAACCGCAAAACCCGTAAAAGGCAAACGAGAGCACCAGTGCCGAGAGTGGGCAGGCGGCAAGCGTCGCGCCGTCAAACGCCATGTCGATCGCGGTCCCCACCGTCTACCCTCTCCTCTTCTCGCTCGATTCTTTACTCACGCTATCGTCCGTCTCGTCCTTGCGCGGCAGGCGGCCGGCGACCGTCTCACGCAGAGCACACCATTTATCCGCCAGGCAAACAACCCACGCCTCGCGACACGTCGGCGGCACGGGCACCAGCGGAAACATATGCCGCACGATAATATTCCGCTCGCGCGGCGTCAGCTCAAAATCTTCCTCGGCACGCGCCAGGGCAAAAAACGGATGCCGAAATCCGTGCAGGCGATGGCTCGGATCGGGATCGTGCCAGTCATAGAGAAAGTAATCGTGTAACAAGGCTCCGCGCAGCAGCGAGGCACGGTCGATCGAAATGCCAGCACGGCCCAAGTGCTCGGCAAAGGACAGACTTGCCCGTGCCACCGAGGTCACATGTGCATAGACCGTCACGTCGCCATGCTGGATAAACTCGCGCGTCAGGTCCAAGCGGCCCGCCTGGGCGAGCTGGCGGGCGGCATCGTCGACCTCGTGCGCGATTTTCTCGGCACGAACGGCATCGGACATGCTGCCTCCTTCCAGCGGCTCACGGCGGCAAGCCACGGCCTGCACGTATTGAAAAAATCATCATCGAATCTATCAGTATGGCATCGGACAAAACGTTTTGCCCCACCAGTTGGCGAATTACCGCGCCGCCGTCACATATCAAACGCCAAAATGTGCGAGACTGTCTTGTGCAATTGTGTCGGCCGAGGGAGCGCCGGCACTCGATTCGCATGGAGTAACCCACAACGATGCTGCTTACGCAAACGACAACGCCCGAGGACGTCAAGGCTCTTAATCGTGCCGAGCTCCCGCAGCTCTGCGACGAGATTCGCCACGCCATCCTCGAAAGCTCCGCCGCCGTCGGCGGGCACGTTGCCCCCAACCTGGGCGTCGTTGAGCTCACGGTCGCGCTCCATCGCGTGTTTAACTCCCCTGTCGACAAGATTCTCTTTGACGTTTCGCACCAGACCTACGCCCACAAGGCGCTGACTGGGCGCGCGTACACTTATATCGATCCGAAGCGCTTTGGCGAGGCCTCTGGCTTTGCCAATCCCGACGAGTCCGAGCACGACCTGTTCGCCATGGGCCATACCTCCACGTCGGTGAGCCTGGGCTGCGGCCTGGCGCACGCTCGTGACCTGGCGGGCGATGCGTACAACGTCATCACCATCATTGGCGACGGCTCGCTTTCGGGCGGCCTGGCGTTTGAGGGCTTCAACAATGCCGCCGATCTCGACAGCAACCTGATCATCATCGTCAACGATAACGACCAGTCCATTGCCGAGAACCATGGCGGCCTGTATCGCAATCTGGCCGAGCTGCGCGCCAGCAACGGCGCCTGTGAGCGCAACATTTTCCGCGCGATGGGGCTCGACTACCACTATCTGGACGCCGGTAACGATGTGTTGGCCCTAGTCGACGCGCTGCAGGAACTGCGCAATATCGATCATCCCATCGTGCTGCACGTCTCCACCGCCAAGGGCAAGGGCTTTGAGCCAGCCCAGAACGACCCCGAACGCTGGCATCACGTGGGTCCGTTTGACATGGCAACCGGGCGCAAGCTCTGCCCGGGCCATCCGAGCGAGCCTGCGCCGCGCACCTATGCCGACATTACGGGCGAGGCGCTCAGCGCCGCCATCGAGCACGATCCGCAGGTCGTGGGCATCACGGCCGCCACGCCCTACATCATGGGCTTTACACCCGAGCTTCGCGCTGCCGCCGGCAAACAGTTCGTCGATGTGGGCATTGCCGAGGAGCACGCCGTGACCTTTGCCACCGCGCTTGCGCGCTCGGGCGCCAAGCCAGTCTTTGGTGTGTACGGCACGTTTTTGCAGCGCGCCTACGACGAGCTGTGGCACGACCTGTGCCTCAACGACGCCCCGGCAACCATTTTGGTGTTTGGTGCGTCAATCTTTGGCACCACGTCCGAGACGCACCTCTCGTTCTTTGATATTTCCATGCTGGGCGGTCTTCCCAACATGCACTACTTGGCGCCGGCCTGCATGGAGGAATATCTGTCCATGCTGAGCTGGTCGCTCGACCACCGCGAGCATCCCGTGGCGATCCGCGTACCGGGCATCGGCCTGGTGAGCCGTCCCGATTTGGCGCCTACCGAGGACACCGATTACGGCATCGCGCGCTACAACGTGGTGCGTCAGGGCCGCGACGTTGCCGTGCTCGCGCTTGGCGATTTCTTTGAGCTGGGCGAGCGCGTGGCAAACCGCTTAGCTGCCGAGTACGGTATCGAGGCCACGCTCGTCAATCCGCGCTTCGCAACCGAGCTTGACCGCGAGTTCCTCGACAGTCTTGCCGCCGAGCATCGCGTTGTCGTCACCCTCGAGGACGGCATCTTGGACGGCGGCTGGGGCGAGCGCGTGGCATGCTATTTGGCCTGCACGCCGTTGCGCACGCGCACCTTCGGCATCGCCAAGGGCTTCCCCGACCGCTACGATCCCAACAAGCTGCTCGCTCAGAACGGCATGACGGTCGAGAACATGGCCGCCGAAGCCGTGAGGCTACTCAACGAGTAAGAAAACCTCCGCAAGGGAAGCGCCCCTGCGGAGGTTTTTGTTTTCGCGACGCGAATGTCTCAATCTGTAACATCTAGAGCCCGAATTCCCGTCTAACTGTTACAGATCTAGATAAGACGTCTTAGTCCCAGACCTTTGTCTCAATCTGTAACAGATAGTGACCTTTTGTCCGTCCAGATGTTACAGATCGAGATAAAACAGTAAGGCATGCCGCCGCATCGGCCAGAACCACCACAAAGGTGCCTGTCCCCTTTGTGGTGGTTTTCGTTGCCGCCATTATAGCGACCGCTGCGAGCGATTATGCCGTCTGCAAAACGCTCTATTAACTGCAATATTCGACGTTTGCCCAGGTAAAACCTGCCAAAATGGACCTGTCCCTTAATGGTAGGTCGAATAACCCATAAGGTCAGTATGTTTCTGAGTTATTTCGTGTTGACCCATTTGAGCGCGATAGGGTATAACTCTACTCAACCGCTAGGGATTTTATTGAGAAAGGTGTTCTACTATGAGCAAGAACCTCTCCCAGCAGGTCGTTCTCGACCGCCGCGGCTTCGTTGCCGCCACCTTCGCAACCGTCGCCGGCCTTGGTCTTGCCGGCTGCTCCGACACCAGCGCCGAGGCCGACAAGGGTTCCGCCGCCGGCTCTTCCAAGAGCTCCGAGGATACCGAGGTTTCCGCTACGCTCGATGCCAAGGCATTCGACAAGCTCGTCAACGACGGCCCCAAGGCCGATGACGACGCCATCGCCGCCAGCACCTGGGCCACGGCCGTCAAGGACGCCGGCGTCTTTAAGATCGGCGGCGTTCAGACCTCTACGCTCTTCTCCCTCCTCAACGAGAAAGACGGTCAGACCCGCGGCTTCGATGCCGGTATCGCACAACTCCTGTCCAACTACATTCTGGGCGAGAACAAGGTCGAGATCACCCAGGTGACCTCCGACACGCGCGAGTCTGTCCTGCAGAACGGCCAGGTCGACGCTGTCTTTGCCACCTACACCATCACTGACGAACGCAAGAAGCTCGTCTCCTTCGCCGGCCCCTACTACTACACCCAGCAGGCCATCCTGGTGCTCGCCGATAACGACGACATCAAGAGCGTCGACGACCTTGCCGACAAGAACGTCGCCG
>CALJNY010000032.1 GCA_937981515.1 uncultured Collinsella sp.
GGCAAGGGAGATGCCGATGAGACCAAGGGCGATCAGCGTGAGCTGAGGGATGGCAGCAAGGACAAAGCCGAGGACGAAGAACGGCCAGGTCTCCTTGGTGGCCATCATGTTGATGACCATGGCGTAACCGACGGAAGCGACCATGCCGCCGCCGACAGCCATGCCGCCGGACAGCCAGTCGGGCATAGCGTTAAGCGCGTTGGTAACGGCCTCGGCCGGGATGACGCACAGAAGCACTGCCGGGATGGCGATACGAAGGCCCTGCATGAGGATGGCTGCATACTGCCAGCGCTCGATGCCGGAGAAGTCGCCCTTCTCGGCGCAACCGTCCATGGCGTGAGCGATAGCGGTAGCAATGGTACGGCAGATCATGGTCAGGAACAGACCAGCGACCGACAGCGGGACGGCGACGGCGATAGCGGTGGTAACGGCCTTACCCGAATCGGTGGCGCCACCGTTGAGGGCGAGCACCATGATGATCGAAGAGGCGACCGAGGCCAGAGCGGCGTCAGGCGCGACAGCGGCGCCGACGTTAGCCCAGCCAAGGGCCATCATCTGGAGCGAACCGCCCAGGAGGATACCCTCCTGAAGGTGACCGGTTACGAGACCGATAAGCGTGCATGCCACGAGCGGCTGATGGAACTGGAACTCATCCAGAACGCCTTCCATACCGGCAAGCAACGCGACAATCGCAACAAGCAGAATAGTGATTGCAGACATGTATCGGACCCTCCTTTACTATGCTTGAGCGGCCAGTTCGGCCTTAGCTTTCTTCAACATGGCGTCGAGATCCTCGGAGGAATCCGAAGGAACCTTGCGGACCTCGAACTTGACGCCCTTGGCCTTGAGGGCCTCGAGAGTCTTGACGTCGTCATCGCCCATAGCGACGGCGTTGGTGACGACGACCTTGCCCTTGGAGTGAGCCATGGAGCCGATGTTGACTTCCTTGATGTCGACGCCGGCCTCGATGGCCTTGAGCAGATCCTGCGGGTTCTCGAAGAGCAGCATGGCCTTGGTGTCACCAAAGCGCGTGTCCTTGACGACCTCGGCCATCTTCTTGATGGGCACGACGTTGGCATGGACTCCCGGAGGGGCAGCCTGCTCGATCATGGTCTTGCGGAGCTCGTCGTGAGCAACGCCGTCGGAAACCACAATGATGCGGTTGGGGTTGATCTGCTTGGTCCACGTGGTGGCCACCTGACCATGCAGCAGACGGGTGTCGATACGGACGTGGGCAATCTTGATGTGCCCGTCGCCGATGACCGTTCCCGGAGGAATGGCGCCTGCAGGAGCAGCGGCGGCCGTAGCCGGCTTCTTCTCCTCGGGCTCCAGAGACTCGGGCTTGACGCGCACGCCAGCCTTAGCCTCAGTCACGAGATGTTTTGCGATCGCATGTGCAGTGTTCTTTGCGTCAAAGCGCTGCGAATATGCCTCGATGAGCATAGGCAGGTTGACACCGGTGACGATAGCCCAGGAATCGTGGCCCTCGATGAGTCCGCTGATCTGGTTGAACGGCGTGCCGCCCCACAGATCAACGAGGAAGAGCACCTGCTCCTGGTCCTCGAAGGAAGCGATTGCTTCCTCGACCTTGGCACGGAAGTCGTCGGGTCCCATGCTCGGCTCGAGCGAGACCACGGCTACAGACGGCTGATCGCCAAAGACCATCGAGCCCGTCTGCTTGATTCCAGCTGCCAAGTCCCCGTGGCTAGCAAGAACAATACTTACCATCACATAACCTCCTTTTCGTCTACGTATTTCCTACACGACATTAAGGAAGTATACCTGTTTGGTTTGTGGAATTATAGCTAAATTCGCAAAAGGTTGCATTATTTGTTTAAACGTCTAGGTTTGTTACAAGTTGGTTACGTTGCTGGTTTTTCACTCATTTCCCGCCAAGGCGCCGCTCATCAAGCCGCGCATTTTACAGATACAAGCAGGCTGTTCATTAATATCGATTTTAAGCAAGCGCGAATGCGCTTGTACTGCTGCTATTTTGTTTAAACAGACATAACTTGACTATTAGCTTGACTTATGCACTAGCGCAAGTAGTCATTGGGGACGTTCTTAAACGACTAGTCGTTGGGGACGTTCTTGTTTGACTAGTCGTTTAAGAACGTCCCCAACGACCAAGTTAGGCGATATGGAGGGGGTTGGCGGCGTCGACGGCGTCGGGAACGTCGGAAGGACCGTCGGGAGCAGCGTCTGCCGGGTCCTCGTCGGGGGTCTCGATCTGCTTGATCATGACCTCCTGGCCCTGCAGCAGGTATGTCTCGCCGCTGCCGCAATGGGGACAGGTCTTGCCGTGCTCGACTGTCGCGTAGTCGCGGCCGCACGCCTCGCAATGCGTCACGGCCTCGACAGGCTCCACAATAAGCTCCGCACCCTCGGTGATGGACTTTTTATCTGCCGCCCAGTGCCAAGCGTCGAGCAGCAAGTCGGGAACGACGCCCGAGACCTCGCCCAGCAGCAACGTCACGCTCGAAACGCGACGCACGCCATTGGCGCGCGCCACATTCTCAACATCGCGAATGATGTGATAGACGATTCCCAATTCATGCAAGGTAGAAACCTTTCAACAACGGTTGATGCAATGCAAACTCAAAGCAAGGGGACAGCGAAATCTAGTCTGCGCCGTCCCCTTACCCGCCATGGTTACCTATTTACGACCGAACTTGATTTTGATTGCGCGTTTCAAAGCGTACTTACCCAGGCTGGGGAGCTTTTGCTCGTATTTGACCATCGTGGAGCACTCGGGGCGGTCGCGATCCAGATGGATGGCGTCGAACACGCACTTGGTGGTGCACAGGCCGCAGCCGATGCACTTGTTGGGGTCGACGATCGAGGCACCGCAACCCAGGCAACGGGCGGTCTCGGCGCGCACCTGCTCTTCGGTAAAGGTCTCGACGTACTCGCTAAACGGCGCGGCCTTCTCGCGCTCGCGGTCCACGTGGGCAGCCTCGCGGCTCGCGTTGTCGTAGCTCTCGATCACGACATCGTCGCGGTCGAACGCGGTGTAGCGGCGCTGGTTGCGGCCGATGGTGAGCGTGGATCCCGGCTGCACAAAGCGATGGATGGAGACGGCGGCCTCGTGACCGGCGGCGATAGCATCGATGGCAAAGCTCGGACCGGTGTAGACGTCGCCGCCCACAAAGATGTCGGGCTCGGCAGTCTGATAGGTCTGGGGATCGGCAAGAGCACCCTGGCCGCGGCCAAGCTCCACCTTGGAGCCAGCCAACAGGTCGCCCCACACAATGGACTGGCCAATCGACATGACGACACGGTCGGCATCGACACGACGCAGATCGTTCTCGTCGTACTCAGGCGCAAACCGGCCCTCGTCGTCAAAGACGCGCGTGCAGCGCTTGAAGGTGATACCGCACACACGGCCGGACTCGTCCAGGTGAACCTCCTTGGGACCCCAACCACAGCTGATGTGCGCGCCGTCCTCGATGGCCTCGCGACGCTCTTCCTCGCTGGCGGGCATCTGGGCCTCGCTCTCCAGGCAGAACATCTCGACGTGCTCGGAGCCCAGACGGCAGGCGTTGCGGGCCACGTCGATGGCCACGTTGCCGCCGCCCACCACGATGGTGCGGCCGGGCAGCGCGTCGATCTTGCCGCTGTTGACCTCGCGCAAGAAGTCGACGGCCACGGTCACGTCCTCGGCATCCTCGCCCGGAATACCGGCAAGGCGGCCGCCCTGGCAGCCGATGGCAACATAAAAGGCCTTAAAGCCCTGCTCGCGCAGCTCGTCGAGCGTCACATCGCAACCGACCTCCACGCCATAGCGGAACTCGGCACCCATCAGGCGAATGATCTCGACCTCGGCCTCGATAACGTCCTTCTCCAGCTTAAAGCTGGGAATACCGTAGGTGAGCATGCCGCCCGGGCACTCGTTCTTCTCGAACACGACAGGCTTGTAGCCCTTCTCGGCCAGGTAGAAAGCGCAGGACAGGCCGGCCGGACCGGCACCGATGATGGCGATCTTCTGGTCGAAGCCGCCGGCACGCGTCGGGGTCACCACAGGTGGGACATAGCGGGTCGCGGCATCCAAATCGCGCTGGGCGATGAACTTCTTGACCTCGTCGATAGCCACGGCGGCGTCCACACGGCCGCGAGTGCAGACATCCTCACAGCGGCGGTTGCACACACGGCCGCAGATAGCGGGCAGCGGGTTCTCGCGCTTAATGAGTGCTAGGGCCTCGTCATAGCGACCCTGAGCCGCGAGCTTCAAATAGCCCTGAACGGCGACATGCGCGGGGCAGGCCGTCTTGCAGGGAGCGGTGCCGGACTCATGCGTCTCGATGCGGTTGTCGTTGCGGTAGTTGGGCGACCACTTGGCGTGATCCCACTTGGTGGCATCGGGCAGCTCCTGGCGCGGATATTCGGGTACCTGTCCGCCGGCCTTTTTGCTGCAGAGCTTCTGGCCCAGCTTAGCGGCACCGGCCGGACACACCTCAACGCAGCGACCGCAGGCCACGCACTTGTCCTTTTCGACCTTGGCGACATAGGCCGAGCGCGACAGGTTGGGCGTGTTGAACAGCTGCGAGGTGCGCAGGGCGTAGCACACGTTGACGTTGCAGTTGCAGATGGCGAAGATCTTGTTCTCGCCGTCGATGTTGGTGATCTGGTGCACAAAGCCGTTGTCCTCGGCCTGGCGCAGGATGTCGTAAACCTCGTCGCGGGTCACGTAATGGCCACGATCGGTCTCGACCACGTAGTCGGCCATATCGCCCACGGCGATGCACCAATCGGCCGGGTCGTCTGCACAGCCCTCACCCATCACGCGACGGCTCGCGCGGCAGCTGCAGGTGCTGGCGGCATACTTACCCTCGTATTTGTCGAGCCAGTGCTCGATATGCTCAATAGGCACCGAGGTGCTCGCGGCGTCAATGGCCTTCTCGACCGGAATGACATGCATGCCGATGCCGGCACCACCGGGCGGCACCATCGGCGTGGCCTTGGACAGCGGTCCCTTAGACGCCTGCTCAAAGAACTTAGCATAGACCGGATGCTCCTCGAGCTGGCTCACGCGCATGTTGAGGAACTCGGCGGAACCCGGCACCAGCATGGGCAGCACCCATTGCTTGGCGCGCTCGGGATTTTCCCAGTTGTACTCGAGCAGGCCCGTGTAGCTCATGTCGTCGAGCATCTTCTCGATATCGGCCTCGGGCATGCCGGTGAGCTTGACCATCTCGGGCAGCGTATAGGGACGGCGCATCTTCATCTTGCAGAGCACTTCGGCCTGCTCGTCAGTCGCGGCCTCGGCAAACGACCAGTACTCGTAGCCCAGCAGCTCATCGCGATGCAGCAGACGGTTGGTGCAGTGCTCGCACAGCTTGACGATGGCCTCGCGCGGATGCTCCGGCAGCGGCGGCACGAACTCCGAACCGATGTCGGGCTCGGTGTAGCTAATCCCCGGTCCGTTGAGAATCATGGTTGTCCCTTCTCTTGCCACAGCCCGGCGAGGCCGCGGCGCCCCTCTTTTTACGGGCTCGACATGCCCCCACGCCGTTCACCCGTTATTGTTGACATTGTGTCAAAAACAGTATTGACGAACCGTCAACAATATTCAAGACTGTTAGGCGAACGGTCAGGCTCAAACGGATGAAAGGCGGCAAAACATGGGCAACAACACAGCAGATACCTCTGTAGTCGATGCCGTCCCCGCATCCGATAGCGCGGCAAAGCGCTTGACGGGCGACGAACGCCGTCGCGAGATCCTCGATGCCGTGCGCACCGTGAGCTCTGAGCTGGGCGTGTCGCATCTATCCGTCTCGGCCGTGACCAAGCGAGCCGGCTGCACGCGCTCGCTGTTCTACCACTACTTCGCCGACATGGACGCCGCCGTCACCGCCGTCATGGACGAGGCAATTGACGGTTTTATCTCCGAGCTCGAGCAGTGGAATGCCAACCGCATCGTCGGTGATATTGAGGGCGCGCTCGACACCGTCGCCCCGCTCTTTAAGCGCCTGGTCGCCAGCGGCCACGAGCTGCCGAGTACGCTCACCTCAAGCAGCGGCGCGCTCTACGGCGGCTTTTTGCACAACGTGGTCCAGCGCGTGGCGCAGTATATCTGCGACACCACCGTGGTGGACTTTGTCGCCCATCATGAGCTACGCATCGACCATGTCTACGAGACGTTCTACACCCTCATCATGGGGTTGTTGATGTATATCCGTACGCACCCCGATGTGCCCGACGAGACGGTCAAAGAAATCATCGCCTCGACACTCCACATCGAGGGCTATACCGCCAAGTATCCGGAGCGCAAGCCCCAGAACTGACGACATTTGGCCAAACTGCCCGCGATCAGAAGAGGGGCCGCGGGCGTGTGAAAGGAGAGCAGTATGCTGTTCGATGTTTGGGGTAGCGATACCCTTATCCACTGGGCCGGCTGGGCCATGGTCTTTATTGGCCTGATCGTGCTCAACGAGGTCGGCCGCCGCACCAAGCTCGGCGCAGCCATCATCTTTGGCGTGGCTCCGCTGGCCATGACCATCTACTGCGTCGCCATCGCCGTCGGCGTTTCGCAGGGTGCCGAGTGGGCGCTCACCAACCCCACCCATGTGTACCAGAACAGCTGGTTCCACTACGCCAAAGTGTACGCGGCGCTGGCCGGTTGCTGGGGCTTCATTGCCATTAAGTACCAGTGGGGCAAAATCGGCAAGGCGCATTGGTTCCGCGCGTGGCCGTTTGTGATCGTCGCCATCAACATCATGATCGCCGTCGTGTCTGACTTTGAGAGCGCCTATCACTTCTTTGTCCTGGGCGAGTCCACCTGGGTCACCTCCGAGGGCGCCACGCAGCTGGCCGGCTGGAACAACGTGTTCAACGGTATCGCGGGCATCATCAACATCTTCTGCATGACCGGTTGGTGGAGCGTCTACGCCTCCGAGGACAAGACCGACATGCTGTGGCCCGACATGACCTGGGTCTACATCATCGCCTACGATATCTGGAACTTCTGCTACACCTACAACTGCCTGCCCACCCACTCCTGGTTCTGCGGCTTTGCGCTGCTGCTGGCGCCCACCGTCGCCGCCTTTATCTGGAACAAGGGCGGCTGGATTCAGAACCGCGCCTTTACGCTGGCCATTTGGTGCATGTTTGCCCAGGTGTTCCCGTACTTCCAGGAGGAGTCCATCTTTGTGACGCACTCCACGCTCGATCCCGGCGCCGCCACCGCGGTCTCGGTCGCCGCGCTAATCGCCAACATCGCCGCGATCATCTACGTCGCCTACCGTGCCAAGAAGCTCGGCCGCAATCCCTACAAGCAGGATGTCTTTGAGGGCACCAGCGATTGGGAGAAGGCCACTGCCCGCCGCGCCAAGGTTGATTACGCGCACGCCGAGTAACGTGTTTATTCCGTCCACATTTGGATGTAGGCAAACTTAGCCGACGCCGCAATCGCGCGTCATGCGCAGCCCCGGAAAGCGATTCGCCCGCTTTCCGGGGCTTTTTGTTGTTGTACTTCATTCAAAAACATGCGCATATATAAAATCGGATTTCAAATCATGCGGCGGCTCTATGGGGTCCCGTTTTTGGGTACAGTGTTGTCCCGATATTGAGCTTGGGGGATATATGAAAGATGAGACGATGGGCCAAGAGGATGCGGCCCAAGATGCAGAAGCGTGTGCCGAGGCCCTGGAGAGCCTAGACCAGATCGCACTGGCCGAGATTGCGTTTGACGATTCGAGCGTTGATGTGCGGGATGAGCCGGAAATCGAGGTACAGCCCGATGATCAGGATGCAAAAGACGATGGCGCCGCGCCCACCGAAGACGAGGCGGGGCACGAGGAATCCGGGTGCAAGGCCGACGACCAGCCCGAATCCGACACGAGCGAGGAAACCATCTTGCTCGACAGCTTGCCGGCCGAAGATTCGCTGACCCGCGAGCTCCCCGGTCTGGGCTCTGCGCCTGCCGTGGACGAGACCATCGCCATGGGCGATATTCCCCTACCGTCCGTTCCTTCGGCACGCGAAGCCGAGGTTCGTCATCGTAAGATACCGCCCAAGCGCCGCAACCTGATGGTTGCCGGCGTTGTGGCCGTCGCGCTCGTCGCCGGCGGCGCAGGCTATGCTGCCTGGAACGGATATCAGCAAGAGCAGGCCGCCGCTGTCGCCGCCAGCGCGCACACGATGATGTCGGTGCAGATTGGCGTGCATGCCGCGGGCCTCGACTGCTCAACTGGCTCCAAGATTCCCGTACAGGTGAGCGGGCAGGATTCCGACGGTTCTTCCGTGAGCGAAACGCTCTACGTTGACGAGCATGGTCGCGGCATTAAGTTGCTGCCCGGCGATTACACGCTCTCCATTGCTGGATCCCCCATCGCGGAAGACGGCACCATCTACACCGTGCCGACCACCAAGGCGCAGGTCACCATTAAGAGCGATGGACAGGATTTGAGTGCCCAGGCCACCTTTAAGCTCAAGGTGCCTTCGGCCGACACGGTGACTGACGACCAGATCGATGCCGCCGCCAAGTATGCCGAGGAAGGCGGCGCGAGCTCTGCCGCCGCGGCAAAGATACTCCAGCAGGCGGCAATTACGCGCCGCGATGCCGCCGTCAACGCCGTAAGCGCAAGCGAGGCACAGTCCGCCCGCGATGCCGACGCTCGACACAAGGCGACGGACCTGTATCAGCTCGATATTCCGGTTGAGTGGTATGGCAAGGTCGCCACCTGGCAAAACGGCAGTACGCTGTGCATTTATCTGGACGGCGACACCAACACACCGCTCGTGACGCTCGTCGCGGTGCGCGACGGCGAGACCTTTACGCCCGACGACGGCGATACGGTTTTGGGCACGGTCAGCCTAGGTAACGGCTACACCGTCTATGCGAGCGGTCCTGTCTATCCGTACGTGATTCCGCAAACCGTTAATGGACGCACGCAGGACCCTGTGTCGACCTACCCCATGGATACGGCGATTGAGCTTGTCGAGCTCACGACCGGCAACCGCTACACATACAGCCAGATCAAAAACGACCTGATCGGTAAAGACGGCAAGGCCGACGCTGCCACCAAGCTCGAATGCGACTACCTCGCCCAGATTCTGATGCCGAGCATCAAAGCCCAGGACTAGCCGGGCGCATCATGGTGCTCCCCAACCGTGATGAAGGGGCCAGGAGGTCCTGGCCCCACAGATCCGTAGATGATTAGGCAAGGAGCCACTTCCATGCGGGCACAACGTGTACCGCACCGTGCTCGCATGGAATATCGGCCTGCTCATCCATGGTAACGATTGTCGACTCGCCAAGATCGAACTGGGCCATCGAGGCATCAAGCGCGGCAATTTCGCGCTCGCGCGTTTTCTCACTTGCCATATCCACACTCACCTGAATCAGGCTATAAGCCCGCATGAGAAGTGCGTCCCCAGCCACAAAGTCCACCTCATGGCTTTTGCTCTTCTCTTTGATCAGCAGGCGGCAGACCGAGCCGGTCCTCACCGCGGGAGTCCTTCTTCTTAGCGCATTGAACACTGCGGTCTCGAGCCTCTGGCCCTGATCCAATGCTGATGCGGGAGAGAATGCTCCAAACATCGCAGGGTCGACAGCGTAGACCTTAGACGCAGACCGCATGTTATTTGCCAATGAACGCGTGAACTCCGGCACAGAAAATAACAGGTAGGCATCCTCATAATACTCAAGTAAATCGCTGAGCGAATTACGACTGACGGGTATCTGTCTGCTCTTGAACTCGTTGTACACTTTGTTCACTGACAGCTCTCGTCCCGAAGACGCCATACACCGCGTCAAGAACAGCGATGCCAAGCGAGGGTTCTTGACGTCGTAACGCTCAATGACGTCCATAGCGACCGTTCGCGAAGCATATTCCTGTAGCAGCTGAATCGCGTCTGCGGGCGTCTGCTTAAGCGTCGCGATGAATCCCCCTCGTTCAAGATATCCGATCAGATGATGTCGAAGCAGCGCTGCATCGCTTGGGGAAAAGGTCGCATCTGGCTCGAAAACGCTCCCCGTCTTATACCGAACGTATTCCGAAAAACTCAACGGAAAAAGCTCCCGTATAAGAGAACGACCCCTGAACTCGCTCTTAAGCTCTGAGGACAGCATCTTAGAAGAAGATCCCGTCACATAGACGGTCGCTTTCTCCGTATCGACTACACGCCGCAGAAACGCACCCCATTCGGGAATTTCCTGGATCTCGTCAAAGAAAATGTAAGCGCCCTCGGTTCGAGCAGCAGGATACAGCGCATAGAACGTGTCGAGCACGTCCGCCAGCAGCGATGACTCATACGGGCGCAAGCGCTCGTCCTCAAAATTAAAGTAAAGCATCCGGTCAAGCTCGACGCCCCGGCCCTGAAGCCGCTGCATCTCCTGATACAGGCGATACGTCTTTCCACAACGGCGGGCCCCCACAATCACATTTACGATGTTGTCGCGCTTTGGCTCCTGTGGGTTTCCTAGATCAAGGTCTCGCTCAAAGACCTGCGGAACCCCCTGCTGTTCAAAGTCCTTTATTTTCTGGGCGATCAAGTCGTTGAATGCCATGATCCTCCAATCTTGCTCTCTAGCTAATCAAAATTATACTGATTCTTGATTAATTAGAGAGCAAGATTGTGTGTAGCTTGATTAACACTTAAGCAAGTTTTATCACCGTTATTGCTCCGAAGGATATCGAGTGGCTAAGAGGACAACCGAGCTCGAATGCGACTCCCCGAGCAGTCAATTTGGGACGGGGCTTTTATGACTACCCTCCCCCTGTAGAAAAATCCCTAACGCAGTTGCGGTGAAATAGGGACTGTTTTTGCTGTTCAAACCGCAAAACAGTCCCTATTTCACCGCAACTTATTGGAAACTTTTTGGGATGGCACTCAGCGCCAGGGGTCGGCTTCGAACATCGGCTCGCGCTCGGGGCGGCGATCGCTGTAGGGATCGTAGCCGTCGTCGTCCTCGTTCTCGGCACGGATGTAGGGGTCGCGCGGCTTGGGCGCCGGCTTAGGCGCAGGCTTGGGTGCGGCGGGTGCGGCATCGGTCGCCGGCGCGCTTGTCTTGATCTCGTCTTTCATCTGCATATCTCCTTGCCATGCAATCGTGTTCAACATCATCGATTGTCGCACGAAAAAGGGCGGCGGACCCAATTGGATCCGCCGCCCTTGGCGTTTAGAGACGACTGACAGATTTTAAAGCATGGCCCAAAATCTACTCGGCGTCGGGAACCTCGTAGGTGGCCGCCGGCGTGTTGTCGCACACGACGGTAAAGCCGCCATCCTTGTCGACATCGACCGTCACCTGATCGCCCTCGCGCACCGTGCCGTCGATGATGGCGGCGGCGATGGCGTCCACGACCTCGCGCTGGACCAGGCGCTTGAGCGGACGGGCACCGAACACGGGGTCCAGGCCGCCCACGGCGAGCATCTGCTTGGCCGCCGGGGTGATGGCAAGCGTCATGCGCTCCTTGGCCAGGCGTGCGCGGACGTCGGCAAGCTGGATGTCGACGATCTTCTCGATCTGCGCCATGCCGAGCGGATGGAACACCACGATATCGTCGATACGGTTGAGAAACTCGGGGCGGAAGGTCTGAGCCATGGCGGCGTCGACCTGATGGCGCATCTCCTCCTCGTCCTTGCCGGACAGATCGGCGATGGCCTTGGAGCCCACGTTAGACGTCATGATGATAATCGTGTTCTTGAAGGACACCTGGCGACCCTGGCCATCGGTCAGACGGCCGTCGTCGAGCACCTGCAGCAGCACGTTGAAGACATCCGGATGAGCCTTCTCCATCTCGTCGAGCAAGATCACGGAGTACGGACGACGACGCACGGCCTCGGTGAGCTGGCCGCCCTCGTCGTAACCCACGTATCCCGGGGGCGCACCGATCAGACGCTGGACGCTGAACTTCTCCATGTACTCGGACATGTCGATACGCACGAGTGCGCGCTCGTCGTCGAACAGGCACTCGGCAAGCGCCTTGGCGAGCTCGGTCTTGCCCACGCCGGTGGGGCCCAGGAAGAAGAAGCTGCCGATGGGCTTGTCCGGGTCGGAGAGACCCGCACGGCTGCGGCGCACGGCCGCGGCCACAGCGGAGACCGCCTCATCCTGGCCGATGACGCGCTTATGCAGCTCACCCTCCAAGCCCTTCAGCTTGTCGAGCTCGCCCTGCATCATCTTGGACACAGGCACGCCGGTCCAGGCGCTCACGACCTCGGCGATCTCATCGGAGGTCACCTGTTCGTTGAGGCCCTCGCCGTCCTGCTGCTTTTGTGCCTCGAGCGCGACCTCGGAATCCTGAATCTGCTGCTGCAGGCCCGGAATCACGGAGAAGCGCAGCTCGGACGCACGGCCCAGGTCGCCGTTGCGCGTCGCGCGCTCCTCTTCGCTCTTGGCCTCGTCAAGCTGCCCCTTGAGCTCCTGCACGTGGTCGATGGCGTTCTTTTGGTTGAGCCAGCCGGCCTTTTGCACGTTGAGCTTTTCCTGGACCTCGGCAATCTCCTGGCGCAGGGCCTCCAGACGCTCCTTGGAGGCGTCGTCGGTCTCCTTCATGAGCGCCTGCTCCTCGATCTGCAGCTGGGTGAGCTGACGCGTGGTGGCGTCAATCTCGACCGGCATGCTGTCGAGCTCCATGCGCAGGCGGCTTGCCGCCTCATCGACCAGGTCGATGGCCTTGTCGGGCAGGAAGCGGTCGGCGATGTAGCGATCGGAGAGGTCGGCAGCTGCCACGAGCGCGCTATCGGTGATATGCACGCCGTGGAAAATCTCGTACTTCTCCTTGAGGCCACGCAGGATCGAGATGGTGTCCTCGACGGTAGGCTCGGAGACCATCACAGTCTGGAAACGACGCGCGAGCGCCGCGTCCTTCTCGATGTACTTGCGGTACTCGTCAAGCGTGGTCGCGCCGATCGCGTGCAGGTCGCCACGGGCAAGCGCCGGCTTCAGGATGTTGCCGGCGTCCATGGAGCCCTCGGTGGCACCCGCGCCCACGATGGTGTGGAGCTCATCGATGAACAAGATGACCTTGCCCTCGGACTTCTGTACCTCCTTGAGCACGGCCTTCAAGCGGTCCTCGAACTCGCCGCGGTACTTGGCGCCGGCGACCAGCGCGCTCATGTCGAGCTCGATGAGGTCGCGGTCGCGCAGCGTGCTCGGCACGTCGCCAGCCACGATACGCTGGGCGATGCCCTCGACGATGGCCGTCTTGCCGACGCCCGGCTCACCGATGAGCACGGGGTTGTTCTTGGTACGACGGGACAGGACCTGGATGGTGCGGCGAATCTCATCGGTACGGCCGATGACCGGGTCGAGCTTGCCGGCGCGGGCGAGGTCGCAGATGTTGCGACCGTACTGCTCCAGCGCCTCAAACTGCGTCTTGTCCTCGGCGGACGTCACGCGGTCATCGCCGCGCAGCTCCTCGTAGACTTGCTCGATGCGCTCCTTGGTGACGCCTGCGTCGCGCAGAACGCGGCCGGCCTCGCCCTTGTCCTCGGCAAGTGCCATCAGCAGATGCTCGGTCACCACAAAGCTGTCGCCCATCTTGGTGGCCTTCTTCTCGGCCTTTTCGATGACGCGGACGAGCTCGTTGGACAGGCCCATCTGCTGGCCCTCGCCCGAAACCTTGGGCGCGTGGTCGATGGCATCTTGCGTGGAGCGTGCGAGCTGAGCCGGGTCGGCACCAATGCGCTCTATGATCACGGAGATATTGCGCTCGCCGGCACCGAGCAGGGCGGACAGCAGGTGAATCGGCTCTACCGCGCCGGCCTGCGCGTCGGCAGCCGTGCTCATGGCGGTCTGCAGCGCCTCGCGCGACGTCATTGCTAGCTTATCGATTCTCATGGAATCACCTCTCTTGGGGCGGCCGCCCTACGGGGCGGCTTCACGTTGTTCGAGAAGTATTGTTGCCAGCTTTGCGCGATCTTATACACAAATCTAAGTCTCTATATTTAAGATTTTCTGAGTGATTAAGAGATAGGGTACTGAGATGTCAGCCCGCCGCTGCCCAGGCGCACTACCGTCTCGATCTGTAACATCTAGCAGCCATTTTTGATCCTAGATGTTACAGATCGAGATGAAATGCTCAGCGGCGCCCGTTTATCTAAATCTGTAACAACTACTCGGCAAATAGGGCCCTATCTGTTACAGATTGAGACAAACCGAGAACTACTACAAAGGGGACGGGTACCTTTGTGGTGGTTGCAGTCTCTATTTACTTGCCGAACCCGTGCTTCCCGATTCGCCGCTCCAGGGCATCTCATCCTCGAAGAGCCATATGCGGGCAGACCCACTATCGCGTGCAGTCTGCGGGTCGGGCAAGCAGGTCTGTTCATAGGCATCTTGGATACACTGACCCATAAAATCGTTGAGCTCGGCCTGGTCGCCCTCCATGACATAAGCTGCATCGCCGGCCATGATGTAAATACCCGGACCCTCATTGCCCTCGTAACCCGGATCGTACGAGACATCACATAACTTTGCGCCGTTTGCAGTGTCCAGCTCGATGGAAGAGTGACATCCGCCAACCATGTCGTTCGCTTTTGCCCGATAGGACGCATATCCGTACCAACGCTTAAATGTTTTGCCCTTGAGTAGCTCGGACGCCCTATCGATCAGGCTTGTATCCGTGGTATAGCGCATGGCCCCAAGCTGAATACTCGGATAATTGCTAATACCCAGCACAGCCGGCTGCTCATCAAAATCAACGGTAATGGTCTCGGGCTTGTCGTCGCCGGTCAGAAGTTCGACAGATTGAGCCACAGGCTTGACCAACGGCTCCGTCACCGCAGCAGGTAGAAATGCCATACCGACAGCGCCCGCGCCAACCACAGCGATCGCAAGCGCCAAGACAATCAATCCAATACGGGCAGAACGGCTCACGGCAAAACACCCCACAATGCAAACCTTCGCCACCTGCACTAATGATACCGCCAGCTAACACTATTACCAAAAGAAGCCGCGCGCTCCTCACCACCACAAAGGGGACAGGCACCTTTGTGGTGGTTTTCGACGCTAACGGTCGACCATCTCGCGCCATGAGATTAAACTTGAATTGTTCTCTGAACATATCCATTTCTGCCTATCCTCAACAGATCTTTGTCTCGAGGAGCGCATATGAAGCCGCCTCATTCCACCGGTCGCAACGTCATCGCCATTCTCGCCATACCCATCGTGATGCTCTTCCTTATCGTCATCACGCCCTTTTCTTTTGGTATCGCCTCGCCCTTCGATCTTTGCGGGATGATCGACGCCGGCTCGCGTGCCACCTCGCTCTCCTTTGTCTGCCGTGGCGTGTTCTACGAATATGCAATTCCCACCGGAAGTTGGCAGTCCAAGTTACCGTTGCTCGGCAAGGTCGACGGATGCTCCCCCTATTTTTGCCTTGAACCTCAGGCGCTAAACTATCTGATCGACGACCAGCCACTCGACTCCATCACCCTCGCCTACGACTACGCACCAAACACCGATGAGCGCCACATGAACCAAGTCCTCGACAAGCTGCTTGGACAGTGCGGGCTCACCGCGGAAGCCGGTCGAACCATCTATAGCAACCGGAAATTAAAGCGAACAGAACTCCGCCGTGTCGGAAAAATCAAAGGGCGAAACGGGGCCGCCTACTGGGATGCCTGGGCAACACGCGACAAGGGCGAATTCGGACACAGCACCTATATGGTCACTGTCTACACCAAAGACGGAATTAAGGACAATGTTGACGATTTCGCGTCATCCAAACTCGGCATCCCCAAAACAACCAAACCCGCCAACCCGGATGAAATTCTGTAGAGCCGCTCATTAACATACCGCTCAACGATCACAACAACATCGAGCTCGTTCCCCACCGCCACAAAGGTGCCTGTCCCCTTTGTGGCGGTTTTCGACAAAAAAGAAGCCGCCCCGATAACAGGAGCGGCTTCAAGCAAGTCTATTTTTAGCGTCCCTCAAGCCCCAACGAGAACGTCGCGGTAGCCCCGGCCACACCTTTCCCTCGGGCGACCCTCGCGAAGCGCGTGAGCACGAGGGAAAGGTGTGTCCGGGGCGTACAGCAACGTTACTCGGCAGCGGCCTTGAACTTGTTGTAGTTGATCAGGCAGCCGGCCTTGACGATGGCACGCTCCTCTGCCGTCATATCGGCAATATAGAGCTCAATCTGTTCAACCGCACCGTCGGCGCGCACTACGTACGCGGCGATGTCCTTCAGGTCGCCGTCGAGCGCGGCGCGGATACCCGGCACAAAGACGTAGTCGCCTACCTCAAAGTTAGGCTCGGCCTCCATCTGGAAGGGCACCATGCCCCAGTTCATCACGTTGGAGCGATAGCGCTTGGTGGCGTACTCGTGGACGATGTTGGCCAGGCCGCCGATGACGCGCTGGCAGCTCGCAGCCTGCTCGCGGGCAGAACCGTCGCCGGGCTTCTTGGCATAGAGCATAGAGCCGTACTCGGTCGCCTTGGCATCGGCCGCGACGCCGGCGCCGGCCAGTGCCTCAAACACGCCGGCAAGCTCGACATCGAGCGCCGCCAGGTCGCCTGCGGCCTCGCCGGCCACGCGGCGCTTCTCCACGGCGTCGACTTCCTTGGAACGACCCACGTAGGCAGGGTCACGGCGGCTGAGCGTAAACTCGGCCAGGCCCAGCGGGTTGGAGCGGAAGGAACTCGTCTCACCCGAAGGAATGAGCTCGTCAGTCGTGGTGACCGGGTCCATGATCTTGGAGCACACCTTGAGCAGGATATCGTCGCCGAGAGGCTCCATCGCGGGCCACGGCTTGATGTTGGGGCCCTCGACCAGCTCGTCGGCAGGCTCCGCCTTGCCAAAGCCCCAGTACACGCGCTTTTTGTACGGCGCGTCGTCAAAGGTGTACTCGCAGGCCTCATCCCAAGTCTCCTCGGGCAGATCGGTCGCCGGCGTCAGGACGCCGCCGTTGGCAGCCGTCGCCGCAATGGAGCGAGCGTCCATCAGGGCCACGGCGCTCAGCTGGCCATTGCCCGGCTTGGAACCCTCGCGGTTGGGGAAGTTGCGCGTGGTGTGGCGGATGGACAGGCCGTTGTTGGCGGGTGTGTCGCCGGCGCCGAAGCACGGGCCGCAGAATGCCGTGCGCACGATCGCGCCGGCCTCCATAAGGTCGTAGATATAGCCGCGGCGTGTAAGCTCGAGTGCCACGGGCTGGCTCGTGGGATAGACCGACAGCGAAAACTCGCCGCAGCCGGTGCTGGCGCCCTTGAGCACGCGGGCGGCCTGGACCACGGAGTCGTAGTTGCCTCCCGAGCAGCCGGCGATAACGCCCTGCTGCACGCGCAGCTTGCCGTCGACGATCTTGTCGAGCAGGCTAAAGTGCGTCTTGCCTTCGCCGATCTTGGCAGCCTCGAGCTCCACCTCATGCAGGATGTCCTCGAGGTTCTCGTTGAGCTCGTCGATCTCGAAGCCGTTGGAAGGATGGAACGGCAGCGCGATCATGGGCTTGATGCTCGACAGGTCAACCTCGACGCAGCCGTCGTAGTAGGCGACATCGGCGGGCTTGAGCTCGCGGTAGTCGTCGCCGCGGCCGTGCATGGTCAAAAACGCGCGCGTGTCCTCGTCGGTGGCCCAGATGCTCGACAGGCAGGTGGTCTCGGTGGTCATGACATCGACGCCGTTACGGTAGTCGGTCGTCATGCTCGCGATGCCGGGGCCCACAAACTCCATGACCTTGTTCTTGACGTAGCCCTTGGCAAAGACCGCCTTGATGATGGCGAGCGCCACATCGTGCGGACCGACGCCGGGGCGCGGGGCGCCCGTGAGGTAGATGGCGACAACGCCGGGATAGGCAACATCGTAGGTGTCACGCAGCAGCTGCTTTGCCAGCTCGCCGCCGCCCTCGCCCACGGCCATGGTGCCCAAGGCGCCGTAGCGGGTGTGCGAGTCGGAGCCCAAGATCATCTTGCCGCAACCGGCGAAGTTCTCACGCATAAAGGAGTGGATGACGGCGATGTGCGGCGGGACGAAGATGCCGCCGTACTTCTTGGCAGCCGAGAGACCGAAGACGTGGTCGTCCTCGTTGATGGTGCCGCCCACGGCGCACAGCGAGTTATGGCAGTTGGTGAGCACGTAGGGCAGCGGGAACTGCTCCATGCCCGAGGCGCGCGCCGTCTGGATGATGCCGACAAAGGTGATGTCGTGGCTCGCCATGGCATCGAAGCGAATCTTGAGCGCCTCGGGGTTGCCGGACGTATTGTGTGCCTGGAGGATCGAATACGCGATGGTGCCACGCTTGGCATCCTCGGATGTCTGCGTAATACCGTGCTCGGCAGCCTCGGCCGCAGGCACAATCTCACTGCCGCCGCGCAGGTAGATGCCGTCCTCGTACAGCTTAACCATACTGTCTCCCACTCTGCCCGAAAGGCTCGGGCGCATAGCATACATTCGTTCAATATCGTGCCATAGAACAGTTGCGAGTGGGTTACGAATCTGCACGTTCACTTTATCTCGGTAAAGTAAAGGACGAGTCCGGCGTAAACCGGCAGATTTGGTGCAAGAGTGTCCCTTTCGGCTAGTCATTTAAGAACGTCCCCAATGACTACCCATAACAACGCCGATGTTTAGGCGCGGACAGCGAAAGCCCGCCAGAGCGAGCAAGGTGCCTTGAAACGAGGCGGCATTGACCTTCTGGTCATGCCGCCGAAGTTGAAAGGCAGATTGCCGCTCTGACGGGCTTGCAGCGTCAACTGGTTACGCGGTTTGGTAAAACCGCGTAACTACAAATCTCCGCCGGCGCCCAAAAGCTTGCGCATGACTTGCTCGGGGTTGACTGAGCCGTCGCGCGGGGCCAGGGCGGTGATCTTCTTCTGCATCTTGTACTCGTGCAGCTCGTCCTCGAGCTGGCGCACGCGAGCACGGAGTTTTTCGTTCTCGCGCTCTCGCTCCTCGGCACGCTCCTTCATATCGAGGATACGCACCACGCCGGCAAGGTTGATGCCCTCGTCGGTCAGCTGGTTGATGAGCTCCAGGCGCTCGATATCGGCGCGCGAATACAGACGCGTGTTGCCGCCCGAGCGCTGGGGATTCACCAGGCCCTTGGACTCGTAGACGCGCAGAGTCTGCGGATGCATGCCGGTCAGCTCGGCCGCCACGCTGATCATGTACAGCGGTTTGTTCCTATTGTCCTCGGCCATGCTACCTGACCCCTTTCCGTCTCGTTATCGTCCATCATAAGCCCGCGGGCGCGGGCGTGCGCCACGACCGCCCTAGTACGTCGCCTTGTAACGGTTGACCTTCTCGCGGTAGTCGCGCGTGTCGGCCTCGCGCAGCTTGGTCATGGCATCGTGCTCGTCGTCGGACAGACTCGTGGGAACCTGCACCTTGATCTCGACAAGCAGCGCACCGGTGCGCCCGCGATGCTTAACGTCGGGCGCGCCCATTTCTTTAAAGCGGAACTTCTTGCCCGTCTGGGTGCCCGCGGGCACCTTCAGACGAACCGTCGCACCGCCGGGCGTCGGCACGTCCACCGTGCAGCCGAGCGCCGCCTCGTAGACCGAGACCGGTACCTCCATGGTCACGTCAGCACCTTTACGCTTAAACAGCGGATGCTCCTCCACGTGCGTGGTCACGACCAGGTCGCCGCGCTCGCCGCCGGCAACGCCGTACTCGCCGCGACGCTTGTAACGCAGCTTGCCGCCGTCGACCGCGCCCGCAGGCACCGAGACCGTAATGGTCTGCTGCTCGCCTGTCGAGGGAATGCGATAGGTGACCTTGTGTGTCACGCCGCGAAACGCGTCCTCAGCCGTCACATCGACGGTCAGCGACAGGTCGCCGCCCTTGCGAGCACGGCTGCGGCCCGCGCCGGCATTACCAGCAGCCCCGGCAAAGCCCGAGCCCCAATCGCTGCCCCAGGCGCCGTTGCCGCTAAAGATGCTGTCGAAGATATCGCCCCAGCCACTGGCGCCCGCGCCGGCACCGTAGCCGCCGCCATACGCGCCGCCCGCGCCCGGCATGCCGCCAAACATGAGCATCTGGTCGTACTCTTTGCGCTTCTTCTCGTCCGAAAGCGTTTCGTAGGCCTCGCTGATCTCCTTGAACTTGGCCTCGTCGCCGCCGGCATCGGGGTGATATTTTTGCGCGAGCTTGCGAAACGCGCTCTTGATCTCTTTGTCGGAGGCGCTCTTGGATACGCCCAGGATGTCATAGAAGGTTTTGCCTGCAGCCATCGTAGCTCCTCTCCTGTTACGTCCGCCGTCCATGCAGACGACGGCTCATGCTTTCATATGGCACTAGGCCAGAAAGGGCCCCGGGTGTTGCCCCGGGGCCCTTCTCAATTACTCCTCGGTGCTCTCGGCCGTATCGGCCGTAGCATCCTCGGGCGCCGCTTCGGGCTCCGGTGCGGGGCGCTTCTCGCCACCGTAGGTCACCGTCACCATCGCGGAACGCAGGATGCGATCCGCCATGCGGTAGCCCTTCTGGTACACATCGTTGACGGTCTCGTCGTACTGCGATGCGTCCTCGACGCGACCCACGGCCTGGTGCTCGAGCGGATCGAACGCCTCGCCCTTGGGATCGATGGGCTCAACACCCTCGTGCGCAAACACGTCGAGCAGCTTGGCATGCACCGCGTCAACGCCATCGACGAACTGCTTAAAGTCGTCGGAAAGCTCTTGGCTGCGGGCATGGTCGATCGCGCGCTCGATATCGTCGATCACCGGCAACAGCGCAGTGACAAGCTTCTCGGTCGCGCGCTCGCGCTCGGCAATGCGCTCGTTGGCGGTGCGGCGACGGAAGTTCTCCCAGTCGGCCTGCAGACGAGCGGTGCGCTCGGTGGCGTCCTTTGCCTTGTCCTCGGCGGCCTTCTGAGCCTCTGCCGCAGCATCGAGCTCGTTGCGCACGTCGGCAAGCTCCTTTTGGGCCTGCTCGAACTTGAGCTTAAAGTCGTTGTCGGCGGCTTCCTCACCGGCGCGGATAGCGGCTTCCACCATCTCGTCCTCGGTCATCGTCGCCTCCTTGTTGGAATCCTCTACCTGGTTCTCGGCAGCCTCGGCGGCCGGGGCCTCGTTGGCCTCGGTATCGTCGACGGCCTCTACGGGAATCTTCACGTCCTTCTCCTCAGAGTCAACGGGGGCGGCGCCAGCGGCGGCCGCCTCCGTGCGAGCTTTACGGGCGGACATGATTACTTGTCCTCGTCGTCCACAACCTCGTAGTCGGCGTCGACAACGTCATCGTCGGCAGGCTGGGCGCCGGCGGCACCGTCGGTCTGCTGCTGAGCGTCGGCGTAGACAACCTGGGCCAGCTCGTAGGCCACAGACTGCAGGGACTCGCCGGCGGCCTTGATGGCCTCGACGTCAGAGCCCTCGAGCGCCTTCTTGGCGTCGGCGATAGCGGCCTCGGCCTTGGACTTCACGTCGGCGGAAACCTTGTCGCCCAGCTCGTTGAGGGTCTGCTCGGTGGAGTAGCACAGGCTGTCGGTCTGGTTGCGGACCTCGACCTCTTCCTTCTGCTTCTTGTCCTCCTCGGCATGAGCTTCGGCGTCCTTGACCATACGATCGACTTCGTCGTCGGACAGAGCGGTGGAGCCGGAAATGGTGATCTGCTGCTCCTTGCCGGTGCCCTTGTCCTTAGCGGAGACCTTGACGATGCCGTTGGCGTCGATGTCGAAGGTGACCTCGATCTGCGGCACGCCGCGGCGGGCAGCCGGGATACCGGTCAGCTGGAACTTACCGAGCGACTTGTTGTCGCGGGCAAGTTCGCGCTCGCCCTGGAGCACGTTAATCTCGACGCTGGTCTGGTTGTCGGCAGCGGTGGAGTAGACCTCGGTCTTGGAGGTCGGGATCGTGGTGTTGCGATCGATCATCTTGGTCATGATGCCACCCATGGTCTCGACGCCCAGCGACAGCGGGGTAACGTCGAGCAGCAGGATGCCCTCGACGTCGCCGGTGAGCACGCCGCCCTTGACGGCAGCGCCGTCGGCAACGACCTCGTCGGGGTTCACGGACATGTTGGGCTGCTTGCCGGTCATGGTCTTGACGAGCTCCTGGACGGCGGGCATACGGGTGGAGCCGCCGACGAGGATGACCTCGGTCAGATCGGAGAGCTTAAGCTTGGCGTCGCGCAGGGCGTTGGTGACAGGCTGCTTGCAGCGCTCGAGCAGGTCGCGAGTGATCTTCTCGAACTCGGCGCGGGTCAGCGTGTAGTTGAGGTGCAGCGGGCCGGACTGGTTCATGGTGATGAACGGCAGGTTGATGGTGGTCTGCTGAGCGGCGGAGAGCTCCTTCTTGGCGTTCTCGGCGGCCTCCTTCAGACGCTGCAGGGCCATGGGGTCCTGACGCAGGTCGACACCGTTCTCCTGCTGGAACTTATCGGCCATCCAGTCGATGACGCGCTGATCCCAGTCGTCGCCGCCCAGGTGGTTGTCGCCCGAGGTGGACAGAACCTCAAACACGCCGTCAGCGAGGTCGAGGATGGAGACGTCGAAGGTGCCGCCACCCAGGTCGAAGACCAAAATGCGCTGGTCGGCGCCCTGCTTGTCCAGGCCATAGGCCAGAGCGGCAGCGGTCGGCTCGTTGACGATACGCTTGACGTTGAGGCCGGCGATCTTACCGGCGTCCTTGGTGGCCTGACGCTGGGCATCGTTGAAGTAGGCCGGGACGGTGATGACGGCGTCGGTGACGGTCTCGCCCAGATACTTCTCGGCGTCGGCCTTCATCTTTGCGAGCGTCATGGCGCTCACCTGCTCGGCGGTGTAATCCTTGCCCTCGATGTCGACGACGGCACGGCCACCCTGGCCCTCCTTGACCTCATACGGCACGGTCTTGATCTCGGAGGTGCACTCGGAGTACTTGCGGCCCATGAAGCGCTTGATGGAGAACACGGTGTTCTTGGGGTTGGTGACAGCCTGGTTCTTAGCGGCCTTACCCACGACGCGGTCGCCGTCGGCACGGAAGCCCACGACAGACGGGGTGGTGCGGTCGCCCTCGGCGTTCACGATAATAGTCGGAGAACCGCCCTCAAGGACGGCCATAGCGGAGTTGGTAGTACCAAGGTCGATACCAAGAATCTTGCCCATTAGAAATTCCCTCTCTCTTGTGCGTTCGCGCCGCCTCGGCGGTCTGCCGCGCGGCGCTTCGGCTTGTCTTTCAGGATGTAGTGTATCCCCTTATGGGCCGGAATATACAAAATCTAAGTCAATTCATATAAGATTTCTTATTGCTGAGAGTTTAGGTTCTTAAATGCGCAGGTAGATGCGCTGATTGAGTTCTCGACAAATCTATCGAGATCTATGTAGAGATGGCTGAGGTTTGGGTCCGGGGGCGCCTGGGGCTGCCTTACGGAAAGCTCGTCCCGGTTTGAGCGTGGATTCCGGGCCGCAGTTTCCGTCTGAAGACTCAACCGGAAACTGCGACCCGTTTTTCGGCCAAATAACGGGATGCTCTTTCCGCAGGCGCACTCAATAGCTCAGTAATTCAAGTCACCTTTAGCTAACATTTGCGCAGCTCAACGGCCCCACCTGCGTGTTTTTTAGTAAACCTTGGCATACTCGGCGAACGGTATGAAGATGCCGGCCAGAGGGTATTGCAAACGGTCGCTCCCGTGGTATGTTTTTGCCCGAATCAAACCGGCGCGCATCGCCTGTAGCGTCGGTCAACAGAGAGGAAACTACCATGGCTCATCCCGTAATTGATGCCGACGAGTGCATCGCTTGTGGCGTTTGCGTCGACTCCTGCCCCGCTGGCGTCCTGGATCTCCATGACGTCGCTACCGTCGCTGACTAGGACTCCTGCGTCGCCTGTGGCGCTTGCCAGGACGCTTGCCCCGCCGGCGCGATCACCGAGATCGTCGAGGAGTAACAATTCCCCCACTTGCACACTCAAAAGTACACCGTGCGCAAAAAAGGAGGCCTCCGCATCGCCGCGGAGGCCTCCTTTTGCATTCGTTACTAGGACAGATCATCCTCGTAGGGCATCAGGTCTGCCAGATAGCCCTTCTCCTTGAGCATGGCCTCGATCTCGTCGAGGGTTTGCTCGTCCTCTGCCGCAATGCGATGGAAGTGATAGCCGCTCGTCACCGTTAGGAGCGGAAAGCTCTTGCCGCTCTCGATATCGTGCAGGTAGCGCTCAACATCTCGACGATTGCGAATGTCCAGGTCGGCCGTGATCTTACCGTACACGCGGTGATTGACGATCACGTTGAGCACGGCGCCGCCGGCGTCGACGATGCTCGTGAGCTCATCGCCTGCCTGCTCCACGCTGTGGCGAACCTTGACCAAGCGCGTGGGCACGGCGGGGCTGCTGGGGGCCTCCTGCAGCACATAACCACGGTTGGTTGCCACGACATCGTGCCCATCGGCACGCAGCAGGGCAATATCCTGAACCACGATCTGACGGCTCACGCCAACCTCGCGGGCAAGTGCGCTGCCCGAAACGGGCTCCTTGGCCACCTCGAGCACGTCCATGATGGCACGGCGACGCTCGCGGGCGTTCATTATTTACCGTCCAGCAGACGCAGGTGCTTAAGCGAGAGGTCGAGGATCGGGGCGGAGTGTGTCAGCGCGCCCGAGCTAATAAAGTCGACGCCCAGATCGGCCAGGGCGCGGATATTGCTGGCATCCACATTGCCCGAGCACTCGGTCTTGGCGCGGCCGGCGATAAGCTCAATCGCGGCAGCCATATCGTCGTGGGTCATGTTGTCGAACATGATGATGTCGGCGCCGGCCTCCACAGCCTCGCGCACCATGTCCAAGTTCTCGCACTCGATCTCGACCGTCGCGGTAAACGATGCATGGGCGCGTGCCATCTCGATCGCACGCGTCACACCACCGGCGGCGTCGATATGGTTGTCCTTGAGCATGACGGCCGTCGACAGGTTGTAGCGGTGGTTGCTGCCGCCACCGATCTCAACCGCGGCCTTCTCGAAGACGCGCATGCCCGGCGTGGTCTTGCGCGTGTCGACGAGCACGGTCTTGGTGCCCTCGAGCGCAGCCGCCATCCGATGCGTGTAAGTAGCGATGCCGCTCATGCGCTGCAGATAGTTGAGCGCCACGCGCTCGCCCGAAAGCAGCACGCGAGCGTCGCCGCGCACCTGGCCCACGTGGTCGCCGGCGTGCACCTCGTCACCGTCGACGACATCAAACAGCACCGAGCTCTGCGAATCCAGCAGCTCAAAGGTGCGAGCGAACACATCCAGGCCGGCGATGATGCCGTCGGCCTTGGCGATGAGCTCCACCGTGGCGGGGCGCGCCGTGGGGCACACGCTCGCCGTGCTCACGTCCTCAAAGGTAATGTCCTCGCGCAGGGCCTGCAGAATTAGATCATCGACGACGAGCTTCATGGTAATGGGATTCATGGTCTACTCCTCCACGGCCTGCGTGCCGGCGGCACGGGCCAAATCATCGATTGCCAGGGTGTCGGCGTTCAGGGCGCGATGACGGCCATCGAGCGCGGGCTCGCCCGCCTGCTCCACGGCCAGCGACTCGCCGGTGCGCATACGCCAAGCGGCGCGGCGACCCCAGACTAGGGACTCGAGCAGGCTGTTGGAAGCTAGGCGATTCTTGCCGTGAACGCCGTTGCAGGCCGTCTCGCCAGCGGCGTAGAGCTCGGGCATCGAGGTGCGGCCGTCCTTGTCGACCCACACGCCGCCCATAAAGTAGTGCTGCGTGGGCGTGACGGGGATGGGCTCATCCAGGATGTCGCGACCGTCCTCAAGACAGCGCGCGCGGATGTTGGCGAAGTGCCCGGTCACCACGTCGCGCTCGACGGGGGCAAAGCTCAGCCATTCGTGCTCGGTGCCGTCCTGCTTCATCTGCTCGCGAATAGCAGCGGCGACCACATCGCGCGGCTGCAGCTCGTCGGTAAAGCGCTCGCCGGCGGCATTGAGCAAAATCGCACCCTCGCCGCGGCAGCTCTCGCTGATCAGGAAGGTGCGGCCCGGCTGCGGCGAGAACAGTCCCGTGGGGTGAATCTGCACATAGTCCAGATGCTCCATCGTAATGCCGTGCTCCTGCGCGATGTAGCAGGCGTCGCCGGTGAGCTGCGGGTAGTTGGTGGAGTGATCGTACACGCCACCGATACCACCCGTCGCCCACAGCGTATGGCGAGCATGAATCTCAAACGGCCCGCCGGTATGCACGCCCTCGGCGGCATTTGCGAGCTCGTCGGCGGGACGGACCGAATCGCCCTCGTCCACGGCAACAGCGACGACACCAGTGCACACCGTGGCCCCATCGCGCTCGGCCGTGAGGATGTCAGTCATGGCCACGTACTCCAAAATCTGCACGTTATCCAGCTTGCGAACGGCCTGGAGCAGCTTGGTCGTGATCTCCTTGCCCGTAATATCGGCATGGAAGGCGATGCGCGGGCGGCTGTGCGCGCCCTCGCGGGTAAAGTCGAGGCCGCCATCGGCCTTGCGCTCAAAGTCCACGCCCATCGCCAGCAGGTCGTTGATGACCGAGCGGCTCGAGCGGATCATGATGTCTACGCTCTCGCGGCGGTTCTCGTAGTGGCCGGCGTGCATGGTGTCCTCAAAGAAGGCATCGTAGTCCGAGCCCTCGGGCAGCACGCAGATGCCGCCCTGCGCGAGCATCGAATCGCACTCGTCGACCGCGCCCTTGGAGAGCATGATCACGCGCGTGCTCGTCGGCAGATTGAGGGCAGCGTACAGGCCCGCCACGCCGCAGCCGGCAATGACGACATCGCACTCCATGTCGGGGTATTGCCTAGTTTCCACAGGAATCCTCTCCCTTGTAATGTGGCATAAGGGATGGTCCCTCATGTCATATTGGCTTAGCGCGCCGCGTACTCGAGCATGCGGTCGAGTGTGAGCTTAGCCTGGTCGGCGGCCTCGTCCGACACGCCAATCTGCACCTCGCCCTCTCCCGTCTCCAGGCAGCGCACGAGCTTTTCGAGCGTGATGAGATCCATGTTGACGCAGGTGGGCTGCACCGCGGGGAAGTAGAACTTTTTGCCGGTGCCCTGGCAGCGGCGCTCGAGCTCGTAGAGCACGCCGCGGACCGTCACGATGATGAACTCACTCGCGTCCGACTCCTCGGCGTACTTGATGATACCGGCGGTGGAGCCGATGTAGTCGGCCTCGGCAAGGACGTCGGCCTTGCACTCGGGGTGCGCCAACACGAGCGCGTCGGGATGCGCCTCCTGCGCATCGACGATCTGCTCGACGGTGATGATGTGATGGCGCGGGCAATAGCCATTGTTGAGGATGACGTGCTTTTGCGGCACCTGCTCGGCTACGAAGCGGCCCAGGTTTTGATCGGGGATGAACAGGACGTGTTGCTGCGGCAGCTCGGACACGATCTTGACGGCGTTGGAGCTGGTAACGCACACGTCGCTCCAGCTCTTGATCTCGACCGTCGAGTTGACGTAGCAGACCACGGCAAGATCGTCGCCGTACTCGGCGCGCGCCGCGTCGACCGTCTCGCGCTTGACCATGTGCGCCATGGGGCAATCCGCACCCGGCTCGGGCAGCAGCACGGTCTTGGTGGGGTTGAGCAGCTTGGCGCTCTCGCCCATAAACTCCACGCCGCACAGCACGATGGTCTGCTGCGGCAGGCTCTTGGCGAGCTTTGCCAGGTAGAAGCTGTCGCCGACGTAATCGGCAACGGCTTGGACCTCGGGCGCCACATAGTAGTGCGCCAGGATCACCGCGTCACGTTGGGTTTTTAGTTGCTGAATGGCCTCGACGAGCTCTGCGGGCACCAGTGCCGCGCGCTCCGTTGCCGTCGTTGCCGATGCCAGGCCGGCCGCGATATCGCGTGCAAGCTCCGATGCATCCATGTTCGCGCTCTGTGCCATCAAGGCCCCTCTCTTTTGGCGAATCTTGGGGCTTTAGTATGACACCTAGGTTTACAGCTGACAAGACAGCTGTAAACCTAGGTGTAAAGTTGAAATAAAGATTCGATCATGCAGCAGGCCCATTTTCGAACTGGCAAACTGAGGATAGCCGAGCTCTCGATAGCGTAGGAGGCATCTTTGGACGGCCGCCGCGCATGGTCGACGGCATGCCCGCCAGGCAATCGCTCGCCGGCGCCAATCCGCTACAGTGGAGCAGCCGCCGGGGTCAGCTGCTTGATATAGGCCCACATGCGCTGCTTGGCCGCTTTGTCGGTCAGCGCCGCCTCAAAGCCATCGAGCGCGAGCACGCGGCGGCCCTGCACATGGGCGATCAGACCGGGCTTGAGCATGGCGGTGTCGAAGTCATCAATCGCCACGAGCATGTCGGCGTAGGTTTCGCGCATGACATCGGCCGCGCTGTTATCGAGCAGCAGCACCG
>CALJNY010000033.1 GCA_937981515.1 uncultured Collinsella sp.
GTCATGTTGGCAAGCAAGGTCGTCCTCGGTAACGCGGACGGTGTCGATACGCTGGTGTTTGACGAGGTCGATGCTGGTGTCGGCGGCTCCACGGCCCGCGCTCTTGCTGGTGTGCTGGCCGATCTTGCCGCCACGCATCAGGTCATCGTCGTAACACACCTGGCGCAGGTTGCGGTTATGGCCGACAAGCACTACGTGGTCAGTAAAGAGCCCGGCGACGTTCCCCAGACGCATCTGGATGAGGTGGCTGGGGATGCTCGCACTGCCGAGATTGCCCGCATGCTCAGCGGCGACCAATCGGAGGCAAGTCTTGCGCATGCCAAGCAGATGCTTGAAGAAGCTCGAGGTTAGGTCGTATCAGCGGTGTTGGTGGGACAAAATAGACTGAAATTTTTGTCCCACTACGCGTTTTACTCAACGACCTTATCCGGCTGGATGAGCTCCTCGTAGTAGCTGATATGCTCGCGAGCGTCTTCAATCTCGGGCAGCAGGAAGTTGTAGATGACTTCGATGATCATCGTGGCGCTGATCTTAGAGAACGCAAAGTCGCCCGTTGTCAGCAGCGCTTCGTGGTTGACGGTGTTAAAAGTGTAGTCTGCCAGGCGCGCGAGCGGGGATTTACTGTCGCTGCTGATGACGACTACGGTTGCGCCGCAGTTGTGAGCCGCTTTTGCCATGCGATTCAGTCGGCGCGATTTGCCAGAGTTTGAGATTAGCACGATGACGTCACCCGTGCGTAACGTGAGCGCAAAGCCGATTGATGTCTCGCTAATGGTGCTCGCCATGCAGCGCAGGCCCAGCTGCGAAAACTTAAACGTCGCATCGAGCGCGACCGCGTTCGTATTGCCCACGGCGGCGAACTCAATAACGCCGGCATTCTTAAGCGCGTGTACAACTGCGGCCAACGTGTCGTGATCTATGCCGTCGATGGTCGCATTAAGCTCACTCACCTTGGCGGCGAGGATATTTTTTAGGCTCTGCTCCATATTGTCGAGCGAGACCTCGTCAGTCAGGCCCTCGTTACGCTGGCTTTCCAAATCCCTCGCCAACGAAAACTGAAAGCTGCGGAAGCTACCAAAGCCAAGCTTGCGGCAGAAGCGCGAAACGGTCGCCTCGGAC
>CALJNY010000034.1 GCA_937981515.1 uncultured Collinsella sp.
GCGTCGCTACCGCTCGCGACGATCTTGGCCGACCACCCTCAACTGCTGAAGCGCTGCACAAAGATCATGGGCGACCCCGACATTCGCAAGCTGACAGACCCCTATGCCCCAAAACGCGACAACGATTCGTACGTTCTTACCGTAGGCTGCCTAGCCCATATGCTTACGGCGCTCGACACGAAACTCAAGCTCGAATGGGAACCCGACGAGCGTCATGAACTCGAAAGCAAGCGGAACACCCTGCGCACCGCATTGTTCCTTCCGTTGGACGGCCTCAAGCGCTGCAACGTCGAGCTCAATACACAGGCGCTGCAAAAGCCCGGGACCACGGGGCAGAAAACTCCAAGACCCCATGCGGCCATCGTCGACCGCAACCGATATAACCGCATGACCGCGCACTTTTCCGCCGAGGGAGCAGCCATAAGGACGCTGATCGACCTGCTGTGCCTCCTGAACATCAACGAGCTATTTGAGGGCTATCTCGCCCTTGTTCCCGCGACGGCACCCAAGTCGGTAGCAAAGATCATCGAGACCTGCAGACGCCAGTTTGAGCGCCATCGCAATGGCAGCGAGATGAACGCCAGCATCGCGCAGTACTACGCGGCTCATTACAAAAATGACGGATGTGCCCCTATCGAGCATCAGCTGCGGCTCGCCTACACCACGCCCGTCGCAACGCTCCATCGCTTTGGAGCCCTTGGCGCTTGCGAGCCGCACGGACAGGCAGCCTGCCCCACAACCGAGCTCGATCTCAGGCTCGGACGAACCCTGTAGCCCGCCAGCCCCTCCGCGGGCAACAATCCTATTCCACAACACAACCAACAGAAAGGAGTCCTCATGGACACCAATCATTCCCCCATCATCAGCCCCCTCACCATGCGTGAATCCGCCCGAGGTATCACGCTCACCAGCATTTACGATGAGATGCTCGCCCGCCGCGAGCTCTCCGTCATGGGAAACATCGAAACCCCGATGGCCCACGACCTATGCCAGCAGATCCGCCTGCTCGATGCCACCGACCCCAGCCGCCCCATCACCATATTTGTCGCCAGCGCCGGCGGAAGCGTGCGATCGGGTCTTGCGATCTATGACGCCATGCGCCTCGCATCGTGCCCCATCCGCACCGTCTGCCTGGAATTTGCCGCGTCCATGGGCGCCGTGATCTTTATGGGCGGCGACGATCGCCGTATGGCGCCCCATGCAGAGCTCATGATTCACGACCCGCTGATCCCCCAGGGGGCAGGCGGCTCGGCACTTGCGCTGCAGGAAACCAGCCGGCGTCTCATGCAGACCCGCAAGACCCTCACGCAAATCCTCTCGGACCGCAGCGGCCTCACGCCCAAGCGCATCCAGTCCCTCACTGCAAAAGACACCTACCTTTCGGCCGAGCGCGCCGTCGAGCTCGGCTTTGCCCACGAAATCCTCTCGACCACCAAGGAGGTCGCCCATGTCTAACCTCGCCAGCCGCCTCGCCGCATCTGAGTCCGCATCGTCCACCATCCTCGCCAAGGATCGAACGCTTTCCTGCGACACCCGCCAAACGGGACTCAACAACAACGCACTTGTGATCGGCCCCTCGGGAGCCGGCAAGACCCGAAACGTCCTCAAGCCCAACCTGCTGCAAATGAACGCAAGCTACATCGTGCTCGACACCAAAGGCACGCTCTGTCGCGAAGTGGGACCCGTGCTGGCAGCCCACGGTTACCGCGTGCAATGTCTCAACTTCGCCGACCTCAACACCGTCCCGGCCCTTGCGCCCGGCATCGAGCGCTGCGGCTACAACCCCCTGAGGCACATTCGCCGCAAGGCGGACGGCAGGCCCAACCAGCAGGACATCCTCTCGGTGGCAAAGGCCATCTGCCCCATCGAGGACAACAACCAGCCTTTTTGGGATCATGCGGCGGCAAACCTGCTGTCGTGTCTTATCGCCTACGTCACCGAACAGCTACCCGCCGACGAGCAGACGATCAGCTCGGTCATCAAGCTAATCGAGCACCTGCAGGACGGTGCCACGGGTCGATTGTTTGACGACCTGATCACGACCGACCCCCAAAGCTATGCCCTCTCGCTATGGCGGCGCTACGCCATTACGCAAAATGCCGAGCGCATGCACGCGAGCATCGTCGGCATCCTTGCCGAAAAGGTCATGTGTCTGGGATTCGACGGTGCGGCACAGCTCTATCGTGAGTGCCATCAGGTGGACTTCGCTTCCATGGGACACACCCCCTGCGCCCTGTTTGTAACCGTGAGCGATATCGACCGCAATCTCGATCCGCTGACCGGCCTCTTTATTACGCAGGCGTTTATGGGCCTCATTTGCGAGGCCGATAGGCAGCCCGACGGCAGCCTGCCCGTGCCCGTGCGCTTTATGCTCGATGACTTCGCAAATCTGCAGATCCCCCAGATCGACAACGTGCTCTCGATTATCCGAAGCCGCAACATCTGGGCGACGCTGCTGCTGCAGTCGACCAACCAGCTCGATGCGCTCTATGGCGAGGCACGCGCACGCTCCATCATGGGCAACTGCGACACGCATCTGGTGCTGGCGTTCCAGGATCCCGAGAGTGCCCGGGCGTTTTCCGACCGCGCCGACGCGCTGCCCAGCACGCTCATGGCGACGCCGATCGATCGCTCGTGGCTCTTTGTACGCGGTCGCACTCCCGAACAGGTCGAGCGCTTTAGGCTCGAAGACCATCCGCTCTACGGGGAGCTGCCCGAGGCGCAGCGAGGCCATGCGGAGGCCGAGATCTAGGCGCAGGGTTCTCGCAGCGCGCGGCGCCCCGACGATGTTCCACAAAGGCCGTGCGCCCCGGGACCACGGCAAAGCAAAGGGGCCCGCATCCGATAGGATACGGGCCCCTGACTATAAGGCGCGATGCGTTAACAGCAGCGACTACTTGCGATGCGCGCGGTAGAACTCGATGAGCGCCTGGGTCGAAGCGTCCTGCTCGGCCTTGGCGGCGTCGTCGTGGAAGGCCGGGGTAATCTGCTTGGCAAGCTGCTTGCCGAGCTCGACGCCCCACTGGTCGTAGGAGTCGA
>CALJNY010000035.1 GCA_937981515.1 uncultured Collinsella sp.
GAGGGAGAATATCCCCGCTTTCTTCAGGAGCGCATCCTGTCTGCAAGGGGACACCTCTCCAACGGCCAAGCCGCCGAAGCCGCGCGCGAACTTGTTACCGATCGCACCGAACAGCTCATTGCCATGCATATCAGCCAAGACAACAATCGTCCGAGCCTTACCGTCAAAAGCTATGCCAAAGCTCTAGCCGCAACCCTGGATGACGAGCTCGGCAGCTCCGCCACCCTTCTCCAAGGATCGCGAAAACTCTCGATACGCCCCGCAAGCCAGTATCGGCCAGCAACCATTCAATAGACTGTCCTAAACAGCAAAAGGGGCCGGGAATCGCTTCCCAGCCCCTTTTGTTGTCTTTTAATAGCGAAGAACACCAACGAAGTTAGTCGATGGAGATCTTCGTAACGTTCTTCTTCTCGACGATCTTGGGAACCGTAACGGTCAGGATGCCGTCAGCGTACTTAGCCGAGAGGCCCTCGCTCGAAGCGTCCTTAAGATACACGCCACGCGTCGCGCTGTACGAGCTGAACTCCTTCTGCAGGAAGTTCTTGCCCTCGTTCTCCTCGTCTTCCTCGACATTCACGCTAATGGACAGACGGCCCTCGTTAAGCTCGACATCGATATCGTCCTTGGCGACGCCGGTCAGATAAGCCTTGACCTCATAGCCATCGCCCTTATCCTCAACGTCAACGGGGAACGCCTTAGAGGCAATCGAGCTGTTCGCTAGGTCGCTCATATCATCAAACAGATCGAACAGCGAGCTTGCAGAGGGACGAACGCCAAAAACCGAACGATAAGGAACCATGCTTGCCATGTTTACCACTCCTTTATAGGACTGCCGAGTCATCTTCTAGGTGACTGGGACTTCTTTTGACGCTCTTATATATGCCCACCCGGTGCTTATATATACATCGACTATAAAGTTTTTTGAGTCCAGTACTATAAGCATATCTAAGTGCGTATGACTCAGGTTTTAGGAAGGTTAAGGTTCTTTGAACCAGAGCTTAAATAACGAGTATGTCCACAGCTACAAATAACAAGGGGCTTACAATGAGCGCGTACACGTTGTTGGCAACGAGCTAAAGGGCATCATGGACGACCAAAAACAGAACAATATGTTTATGCCGACGCAGGGGGGAGATACTTCCACGCAGCCGCCACGGTTCCATCGCCCCCACATCTCGCAAGAGCCCATTAATGATGCAGAGCCCGAGTATGTGACGAGAAATCGCTATCAAACGCTCGAGGATGCCCAAACGGGACGTAAGCATATGAGCGTCGCATCGGGCGATCCCGTATATCTCAAAGATGCACCGTTATCAAAAAACAGCGCAATCAATGACGACCCGACGAAAACGCCCATAACTCGGCAGCAAAGAGGTCCTCGACCTAAGCAAACCTTAACGCATTCGGCTCGTTATCTCGAAACGCCAAAACAGGGAAAATCAATCTTCGTTTCGTCAAGTAAACGACGCAAGCAGCATCGACTGACAATCCTGCTTTTGATCATTGTGGTCATAGCAGTTGCACTTGTGATTCGATTTATTGTCTTTAAATAAAAGCTCAGTACCCATAAGCCCAACCGGGTTACAGGAGAAATGCAACGACATTGTGAAGTGT
>CALJNY010000036.1 GCA_937981515.1 uncultured Collinsella sp.
CGAGACGCTGCAGCTCCTGTATAGAGATTTCAGTCTTGACGGGTCGAACCTGAACCAGCTGACGCGCGAGGTCCATATCACTCACGACCCCGGCCGGATCGCCCCGTTCCTCGCTGCCGCGCTCATAAAGGTCGGAGACGCAGCCGACGCCGTCTCGGACTTCCTGGCCGACGCCCGCAACGTCTAGGAGGAAATCCCATGCGCAATCTTAAGTTCAACGCAGTCCTCTCGGCTTCGTTCGCCGCCGTCCTTACCGTCGCGTGTTATCCCCTGATAGCACCCGTAATCGCCTGCGCCGCCTCATCGCTCCCCATCGATTGGGTCGCCTGGCTCGACGCCATCGGTTTCGACATGTGGTCGGTCTTCTGGCTTTCCGGGGCATGGCTCGGTCACATTCCGTTCATGTTCGCAGCGTTCTGCCTCCTGTTTCTCGTTCTCCTCGGCTATACGGTCGCAAAGGACGCCGAACGTAACCGGGACGTCGACGAAGGCATCTACGGCGACGCCCGCGTCGTCCGGGGCGCAGCGGAACTCAACCGCCGCAACGATTTCTGGGACGGGTCTGGAACTCCGGTCAGAGCGGGCTTCGTGCTCGGAGCAAACAAGGGCGGTTACTGGTACGACTCATCCGTTCCGCACGCAATCAGCATTGGAAAAACGGGGTCTGGTAAATCGCAATTCCAGGTCTTGGAAGATATGCATATGTTCCTGGCAGCCGGTTGGAACGTCGTCTCCACCGGAAAGCCCGAGATCCTCGAGCTCACCGCCGACAAGGCGCGGGAGCTCGGCTACGAGACCATCGTCCTCGACCTGACCGGCTATCCCGGCGCCAGCTCGTACAACCCCATCGGACTCGTAGCCGACGCCGTCGAGGCGGGAGATGCCGACACCGCCGTGAGAACGGCCCGGCAGGTCGCCGTCGACCTTATTCCGATCGGCGGGGAGAAGAACACGTATTTTCCCAAGGCGGCGCGCAACATGCTCGCCGCCTGCATCCTCGTCGTCTGCACGGCGGACATCCCGCGTAAACAGAAGAACCTCGCGAGCGTAGCCGCGCTCGTCGAGCGCGGGACCGCCGGCGACGACCCGAAGGACCCCTCGGCCCCGCTCAAGGATTACATCCGCGGGCTCGGCCCGACGCACCCGGCGTTCTCGCCGGCGTCCGACCTCCTCGGGGACGGCGGGGCGACGACGGCCGGCAAGAACGTCGTCTCCACCCTCAAGGACGCCCTGAGCATCTTCTCGGACGGGGCGCTCCGCGCCGTGACGTCAGAGAGCAGCGTGTCGATCCGCGACCTCATCGAGAAGAAGACGACTGTCTACATCGAAATGCTCGACGAGGGCGATCCGTACGGGGTCGTCTACACCTGCTTCCTCAATCAGTGGTGGCAGATGGCGCAGAGGGCGTGCAAGGAGAACGGCGGCCGGATGCCTCACGAGACGGCGCTCGTGCTCGACGAGATCGGCAACCTCAACGTCAAGGTCGCTTGCCTGCCGGCCATCGCGACGCTCGGACGGTCGATGGGGATTCACGAGCAGCTCTTCGTGCAAAATCTCAAGCAGCTCAATGCCTATAACGATCCTGGCGACGGCGGAGCCGGGCGCGACAAGTTGATCGGCTCCATCGGCACCAAGGTCGCCCTGTCCCTCTCCGAGCCCGAAGACTTCAAGTTCTTCACGGCGCTCGCCGGAAAGCGGACCGTTCGCTCGATGGGAACGTCTAGCCAGAAAGGCGCAGGGCGTTCCTCATCTGGCACGAGTTACAACGAGGCGGCCGTTCCCCTGATAAACGAATGGGAGTGGCAGAACCGCATCCCCATCCGCGACGGCCTCATCGCGATCAAGGGCGGGGAGAACTCGAAGCCCGGGCGTGAGGGCGTCTTCGAGTTCCCGCTCGACTACGCCAACAGGACGCCCGCCGGCCCGTTCTTCGGACTCGGCGACGAACAGGTCGAGCGCGCGAAGCGGGCCGCTTACTACGCCCGCGCGAAAGTCGCCGCAGAAGGCAACGCATATGAAGCCCCCGCCCCATGGTGTCCCGAATTCGGCACCGGGGACGACGCCGCCGATAAAGAGGAAATCGCCCCAGACGACCCCGCCAAGGCCGACGAGGACAACGCGACCTTCCCAGACGAGTGGGCAGCCTGGGACGAATAGGAGGGGGTGGACATGACGGCCATCAAACAGATCGCGATAACGAACGCCCAGCACATGAAGAGCCTATCGGGCTATCTCGACCGGGCGAACGGGAAGCACGACGTTCTCGACTTCGACTCACGGAACCTCACCGACCCCGAGAACTGGTCCCGGGAGATGGACCGTACGCGCGAAGCCTACGGGCACAACGAGCCCGGCCGCAAGGGATCGAAGTGCACCTACTGCTACCACCAGATCATCGCGTTCAACCCCGATGAGTGCGACGTCAACGGTGGGAAGATGTCCGAGGGCGACTGCATGGAATTCGCACGCGAGTGGGTCGAGCGCTACTACCCGAACCAGGAGGCGGCGTGGGCACTCCACCTTGAGCACTCTAGAGACGGAACCGACCGGTACGCCGTTCATATCGCAATCAACCGAACCGACCTCGAGACCGGCAAGCGCCTCAACGACGGCAGGGCGTCTCACCAGAAGACTCTTCACGCGGAGAGAATGCGGGGCATGGACGAGCGCTGGGGGCTCGTCCAGCTGGAGCGCGGGACGCGCAACAGCCGCGTCCACGCCCGGCAGGAGTCGAGGGGCGAGCGGCGGGCCCGCGAAATCGGCTCGAAGGCCGACCCGGGCTTCGAGACCGACCAGGACCATGTGCGCCGGGTCGTACGCGAGAGCGTCCGCGAGGTCGCGGCGTCCGGCGCGCCGAACAGGATGCGCGCACTCAACGAGGCCTTGGAGCGGAGGGGCGTCCACATGCGCCTCAGCCGCGACCGGAACCTCGGGGAGCGCGACCTCGTCTTCGAGTACCGCCCGACATACGACCGCAGGGACGCGCGCGGGCACGCCGTCAGGAAGGCCGCGATCAGCGGCCGCAAGCTCGGCCGCGGCTTCACGAGGGGCGGCATACAGCACGCCCTGGGCATCGGCGCCGCCGTCTACCGGATGGCGGAGAGGTCGATGGACGACGGCCGGGACAACGAAATGTAGAAGGGTGCGAGATGCGCCCGGCGAGAGGAGTAATGGCTATGGAAATCAATATCAAGCTCGATGCCAAGCTCAAAATGCGCGATGGCATAGCCGAGCTGAGGCTTACCGACAATGTTCCGGATTCCCCCTGGTACCAAGATGGTGCAGGAAAGGATTTCTTCGACGCTCTCTGCCGCGTCGATGGAGATGGCGGGGGATTCCGCGTGCGCCGCGCTTCCGGTCACACGGCCGTCCTCGTGGTACGCGACACGGGCATCGATACCGGTTGGGCGAACGAGCAACAAGCTTAATCGGCACATCTTGAAGAGGGGCCAAGGCCCCTCTTCTCGTCTCCCGGGACCGGGACGCAACAGGCGTCCCGCAAGCCCGGGGGACGGCCCCGCAGGGCAAGATATCCGTGCGTGCTCGGCGGCTGCAGGACGCCGTGTACGCACGGATACACATCTTGCATCGACCGGCAGCCGCATGTCGGCCCCGTCCGACGAGGCTGCGTCGAGGTGAGCCCCGGCTGAGCCGCGCGCAGGGGGACGCGACCCTGGGGAGCATCCCCCGTACGCACGGCGACCCGGGGCGAGAGGCCCCGGCCGGTGACCACGGCGGAATGATGGCGACCTCTGGGAGCCATCGAATGCAGCCGTTCACCGTCCGGGGCCGGCGTGAGCGGAGGCGTACGAAACGCGACCCTGGGGAGCGTTGCCAGGGAGCCACAGCGAGAGCGGCGCGGAACGCGGCGCGGGCGCCCCCGCATCCCGGCGGGGACGCATCGGCCGAAAGGCCGATCCGACGGGACACGGTGACGCCCGAAGGCATGTGTCCGCCGTGCCGTCATTCCCGTCATGCCCGTCATACGGGTCCCAAGGGGCCTAGGCCCTTTGGCGCGCAGGGGTCCGGGGATGGCGCGGTCAATCCCCGGGAAACGCCGCGAGGGGCACGCCGTCGCCGGCATGCCCGTGCGGGTGGCGGCCGTGGCTATTCCGCCGCGGTCGCGTAGACCGTCCGGCCCGTCTCGCAGTCGATGGTCTCGGCATCCCCGAAACCGACCCGGACGGCCGCCCATCCGCCGGCACCCGCCAGCGCGTCGGCCTCGGACCTCGCGGCGGCGATGAGGCGCTCAAGCTCGGCCGAGCCCGCCGGCGCGGCCCCCACCTCGAACGCCCCGCCGTCGCCTCCCGACTCGTACTCGACGACGACCGTCGAGCCGAGGGCCTCCTCGAGGGTCTCGCTCAAGCCGCCCATGCCGTCGAGGGCGTGCCAGGCGACCGTGGCCAGCGGGTAGCGGGCCATCCCGGACGCCGCCGAGCGGTCGGCCATCCGGACCGTGCCGGCGGCCTCGAGCGCCTCGAGGAGCGCCGTGGGCGTGTCGGCGTCGATGGCGATGTTGCCTCGCCCGCGGCACCACTCGGCGGCCGCCGGTACGCTCGCCGTGAGTACGCCCCACTCGGCCATGTAGCCCTCGGAGCGCGGGTCCGTGGCGTCGAGGAGGAGGACGGCCAGGCCGCCGCCCACGTACTCATCGGCCACGAGGGCGAGGCGGACCGCCTCGCCCATGGAGTCGAACACGACCGTGACCATGCGGCTACCTCCTCCTGACGGCGCTGAGCGGCTTCGGGGAGAAGTGCTCGTCGCGCTCGACGGCGGCGAACCCCATCTGGCGGTTCAGCTCGGCCATCTCCTTGATGCTGAAGTAGCCGAGCTCGTCGTCGTAGCCCTCGACGAGGCCGAACGCCTCGTCCGTTCCGTCGAACTCGAGCAGCCACCAGTCCCATCCGTTCACGCACGAGAAGTAGTGGGCGTAGACCGTGGGGTCCTCCGCCCCGTCCTGCCCGTAGAGCCTCGGCACCGTCTTGGCGATTTCCTCGGTCATCAGCTGCTGCATGTCTTCCTCCGTTCCGGGCACGTGGCCCTCAACATCTCGCCCCTGCGGGCAAAGCCGAATGGCGACGCCGCGCGTCGTCGTCGGCTTTGCTCCCTGCAAAGCCGCACCGGAGCGAAGACGGGTCAATGGAGGTCCATGACGACCTCCACCAACCGGAGCGGAGCGGAGGTTTGTGCGGGGTCTCATGGGCCCCCTTGACGCGGCGTAGCGGAGGTGCCACCCGGCCGCGAAGCCGTGGCCATGCGACGGCGTATGCCGTAAAACGTAAAACGCTGTTTATGCTGGCCCGGACAGCACCTGCTATCATCGCCTTTCTCGCATAGAGAGGATTGTTTCGGCATGAAAGAACGTCATGTCACGACGGGGGACGGGCCGAGCGAAGCCGCCCAGCGGCTCATGGACGGTATCGGGGTATTCTCCGAGATCGAGGATTATGGCAGAAGGATTGAAGTCCTCGCCGAGGCCATGTCGGTCGGGATCAGGATCGCGAACTACGAACTGCTCGCGGCATGCGGTGCGCTCCTCGCGGCGACGAGGAACCGGAGCGAGTGGACCGGAGCTTGGCTCTAGCCGACGTCACCCTCTGCGTTCCGCATGACGACCCAACCCGCGTTCACCGGACGCGCGTGTCGGCAGGCGGTGCGGAAACGTCGTTCTTCGAGCGGGTGTTCTCGAACGCCCAGACCCACCATCGCAGGCGGTCATCTGCCCCGTGAATGGGGTCCTCCCTGTGGAAGTGCTCCAGCATGAGCTGAGTGGTCCAGCCGCCGAAGCGCACCGTGTAGACCGCCGTCTGCGCGTCGTGGATGACCGCGCCGAAGGGGTCTATTCGAATGATTTGGTCGATCGTGAAGCCGCGGCCGTCCGGCCAGCAGACGCGGACAGGCACCGTCGTTCCGTCGGCGTTAGTGCGGGCGTAGACGTCTACGTACTGCTTATGGACGCGTCTGCCGGGCTTGTCGCCGTTGGCGCGAACGGTGATGCCGCCGCCGAAGTCCTTTGTGTGGCCCATCACTCGGGCATCACCGCCATGCCGCCACCGCGCTCGACGAACCAGTCGCCGTGCTCCCACCAGACCGTTTTGCGCTGCCTCGCGATGCAGACGTCGTAACGCACACAGAGGTTACCGAAGATGGCGCGGCCGAACTCCTGGCGGGCGTAGATGCTCTCAACCTTCCAACTGCGGCCGTCCGGCCAGTGGATGGTGGCGGGATCGGACGGGCCGTGGTCGGGGTCGTCCGCGCCGTTGGCGTCCACGGGGATGTAGATGCGCTGTGCATCGGTGGGTATGCCGCAGGTTCCCGCAAGCGAGTGCTTTTTCATGATCATGCGCGTACCCCCGAACATCCGTTTGTATCTCACGGGCTTCATTGTCGAACGAATGTTCTTGATTGTAAAGCGAACGTGGTGTGGGGGTTCGGTGTGCGGTGTCCGGGCGGAGGGGCATGGATGTATCGCGTGGAAAGCGCCCGCGATCCGGAAGACCCGCGTCTTGGTATCATTTTGCCATCCTTGGGGAAGGAAGAATGCCATGACTCAGCTCTATGAGATAGACGGGTACCACTATATAGTCGACCTGACGCCCTATTTCGTTCTCGGCGTGCTGGCCATAGCCCTGGTCTGTGCAATCGCGGTCCTGGTTCGCAGGATTCTGGCGAGCCCCTTTAGGTATCCCTACTACGTGGCCCGCTTCGATGTGTCTGGCAGGCGCAACGTGAGGATCGAGGACTACATCGACCGTCACCTGATGGACCCGGCCGGTTGGGACGCCATCGTCGCCCATAGAGCATACATCCAGAACTGGAAGCACGAGCAAGAAGAGTATCTGAAAACCTGCCGGCTCCGCAGCCGGCGCAAGCGTCAGTACGCCGAGGCGGTCGACGATGACAGGGCCTTTAGGTTCATCACCCGCCGCGACCAGACGAGGTACAAGCAGGCCAACTACGTGAAGACGTCCTACAAGGTGTCCGTGGACGATAGCGTGATGGCCGTGAGCTGGGACTGGGTTGTGAACAGGCGAAACCGCCTCGCCGCCATTAACGACGAGGCGACGCTCAGGGATTACCATGCTCGCAACCAGCGGAAGCTGATGACTAAACAGCTGCGCGAGCAGATAGCGCGAAGGGACAACTACACCTGCCAGATATGCGGGAAATACATGCCGGACGGCGTGGGCCTGCACGTCGACCATATCGTGCCGGTCGCGAAGGGCGGCAAGACCGTTCCATCCAACCTGCAGGTGCTCTGCTCGAAATGCAACGGGCGGAAGGGCGCGCGGTAGCGGCGCGTTGCAGACACGCGCTATTCGTCGAAGAAATCGGTGTCAACGGCCTTGATCTCGTAGACCTGTCTCGTGCTCACGCCGACGCCGTAGTCGATCATGAGGCCGGCGAGCGCGGGGCCGTCGACGAGCACGACCGTCTGCCCCAGTAGGCCCTCAGCATATTTGCGGGCATCCTTGGAGAAGCGAGCCGTGGTGATGAAAAGGCCCTTCGATACGCCCTTTCCGGAAAGCGCCCCGACGAATGCCTGAACCTCCGGCCGTCCAACCGTCCTTTGCGGATCCCACCGCTTAGCCTGGTAGCAGATGGTTCCAAATCCGAGTCGGTCCTCACGGACGACGCCGTCTATCCCCTCGTCACCACTCTTTTTGGTGACGTCGGCACGGGAGTCCAGGCTCTCGCCGTAACCCATCGCCACGAGCAGCTTTCCGACCAGGTGCTCGAAGAAATACGGATCTTTTCCCATGATGATCGAAATGAGGTCGTCGGCGAGCGCGTCGCGAATCTCGCCGTAGGCAGACTCCATCGCCTCCTGAGGGGACTCCTGGTCCTCCAGCGTCGAAACGCCCTCGGGCTCTGAAGCGTTTTTGGCCTTGCTTGCGGCCTGATAGCCGTCTTTCCACTTCTTGAATGCCGTGCAGTTCTCATAGAGACCCTTGGCTGTAATGGGTCCGGGATAATCAGAGAGGTACGTCCTGCCGGCATCGGTGATACGGTAGGTTCCCTTCTTCTCGCCGTATTCCAGAAGCTTAGCCTTCTCCAAATCGGTGATACCCCAGTACACGCGGTTGTAGAGTCTCGACTGGCCGCTCTTGAGACGCTCGGCCCGTTCGTCATCGGTCATGTCGAATTCGATCGCCACGGCATCCTGGAGGTCGGTGCCTGCCAGATATCCATCGACATGCGCCAGCGCTTCAAGGACGGGCCGCATGGTCTCATGCCATTTGGGCATCGTCATCGCTCATCATCCCCTTCATTTCAGCAAAATCAGTAAAAGGCTCAACCGCCACTGCGGTCAAGGGGCCTGTCGCCTGTGGCAATGACCTGAGCTCCCCTGCAAGTCTCCTGGACCCGCCCTTGAGGCTGACGAACGTGAGGCCTCCCGAGATGAACCCACCGACGACCGGAACGACTTTGCTCACCGCGTCGCCGAAACTGCTTTTGGTGATCTTGACGCCGATCCCGGCAAGTACCTTTTTGATGATCGGGTAGTAACTTGTCTGCATAAGCGCCTTGTTGGCGACCTTCTTGGCCACATTGGCCTGAACCGTTTTGGAAAACGCCGTCAAGGCGGAGTTGGCACCGCTCACCCCGGCCATCACGGCCAGGAGAAGGGCGAAGGCCGCCAAGGTCTCATCGTCCATTTCGTCGCAATCGTCGATGAAGGACTGCCAGCCGTAGAGATACGCCAGTTTCTGCATGATTCGAAAGGCGTGGACATAGTACTGCGTCACGTCCGCCGGGATCGTCCCGAGCATCGCGAGTCCTCCGGGCAATCCCGCGGAGAACGAAAGGACGGTCGATTTCTTCGTTTCGAAATCAATGACGTCCCTCGCGATGGAGTCGACAAGGTCGGAATCCATCCCGGCGGCGGCTGGGCTCGTTGGAATCGCGAGCTCTACCCGCTCGTCCGCAACGCCCCGTTTCCGGAACTCTGAGCGGAGGAAATGGTCGCGCTCGATTGCCACTCCTTTCAGCCTCATAACCTTCTTGAGGAAGGCGATGGCACATCTTTGGGCTTCCTCCTCCTGTCGATCGGCCTCGGCCTTTAGGTCCCCAATACCCTCCCCGACACTATCTAACACAGATAATTCCGTTCGTTCTTTTGGCTTTGGAATGTTTCTCCTCACGCTACTCACCAACTTTTTCGGCATAAAGACTGAACAGATGGGCGACGATCTTTTCTTCGTCTCCATCGAAACTCATGCCATATGCAGACTCAACGGCCGCGTCCAAATCAGAATGGGCCTTAACTAAATCGCTGAACAGGAAGAACGAATCGGCTCCATACAGTATTGCCAAGGAGCAATCAGGGTAATTGGACCTAGCCTTTATAACAGCTTTCGCCCGCTCCTCAATTTCGTTGATGTCGTCTTGGTCAGCATCTGGATAGGGAAAGTTGTAGTACACGGATGGAGCATATCGGTAGTCATTTTTCAACCTACCGGCAACGGTTCTCATCCAGGCATTGTGTGTCTGCGACATGAGCAACCCGAAGTCAAACATGCTTGCTCCGTCAACGATTACAACGGCGTCGCTCGCCACCACACTTCTGGAGACATAGCCAATAGGAATGTACTTCCGCCGTGCGGACGAAACTCTAGGAATTATGATGTAGTCGTTCTCCGGCTGCCTAATCTGTGTAAATAGTTGTGGGCTATCAGCGGTCTTGCGAATTCTCGGAATTTTGTTTGATGCGCGATACTCACGAACGGCTCTGATACGTTTCATTATTTCAGTGTTGTTCGTATACTCCGCAGGATTAACTCCATCAAGCCAGAGACAGTAGCGTGAGAAGTCGGTTTCATTCAGAAACTCGCGGCTTCCAACGAAGGGACGAAATAGCTTTTCGCAATCTGGATATCTACTCAGGAACTGCTTCTTTTCTTCAGCCGAAAAGAGAAGCTGCCCATTCTCCATAGGCTGACTCCCCTGCGTGACTTTGCAGCCGCGCCGATTAATACACTTTTTCCTGTTTTTAATCCATACGTCTGGAGCGCTCTTTAGGTATCCATTGATATGAGAAGCGAATATTGGCCCATCAGCGCCGAACAAGACCTTTTTATGGCCATCTTCAAACATCGAGAAGCCAACGATAACGCACATCACGCCCGCTTTGTCTGAAGCCTCGCTATCCCAAAGGAACGTCGTATACGCAAAATTAATCACGCAGCCCACTTCGGAAAGAATCTTCCAAAGGGATCCCACTGATTCGCCCTGACAAATGGAATTCGAAGAAACGAAAGCGCATCGAATGTTGGTGCCCTTGGAATAGTCGGCCGCCTTTTTAAACCAGCCAGCAACATAGTCCAGTTTTCCCGCATTGCTTAACCCATCGAACAGCGAGGAAACATCATTCGATTGTTCTTTTGACTGCATGGCCTGACCCAAGAACGGCGGGTTTCCGAGGACGTAGTCGACCCTATCAGCCGCGACGACGTCGTTCCAGTCGGTACGTAGCGCGTTGGCGTTGACGATGCCCTCATAGTCCGTGAGCGGGAGTTCCTGGTAGACGCGCTGCGTCACTTTTGCGGTGTCAGCGTCCGCCTGCTTCTCGGCGATCCAGAGAGCCGTGCGGGCAACGCAGCAAGCGAAGTCCTCCAGCTCAATACCATGGAAGTTCTTTAGGTTGACCAGCACGTCGCGATCGCCGGAATCCTCGAAGCTGAACGATGCCTGATCGCCCTGGAGCTCGAAGAGGATGCGGTTCTCCAGCCGCCTCAGGCACAGGTAGCTCTCCGTCAGGAAGTTGCCTGACCCGGCAGCCGGGTCGAGGATAGAGACGCTACCGATCTTTTCATGCAGGTCCTTGAGCGCACGGGTCCTCGCGCCGCCCGCGACGGGCTTGGCGCAGGCCTCATCGAACTCGGCCTTGAGGCCGTCGAGGAAGAGCGGGTCTATGACCTTGTGGATGTTCTCGGGGCTCGTGAAGTGCTGGCCGTTTGCGCGGCGGTGGTCGTGGGACAGCGCGCCCTCGAAGATGGAGCCGAAGACCGTGGGGCTCACGCCCGACCAATCGAACTCCTGGCACCCCTCGACGATGAGCGTATGGCGGAAGTTCTCGGACAGGGGCGGAATCTCCGTCTTCTCGCGGAAGAGGCCGCCGTTCATGTAGGGCAGTTTCTTCAGCCAGGGCTCGGCGTACTTGTCGCGTTCCTCGTCCTTGGTGTCGAGCCAAACGAAAATGTCCTTGAGGCCGCGCCTGAGATCGCCTGCCGAGAAGTGGGCGACGTAGTCGCGGAAGGCGTTGGGGGCCACGAGTCCCGAGTCCTCGCAGAACATGAGGAACATGAGGCGCGTCATGAGCACGGAGAGCGCATGGTGATTCTCGGGCGTGTCGGGGTCATCGAACGCCTCGGCCACCTGGTCATGAAGTTTCGACATGATCTTGCCTGCCTCGACGGAAACGGCACGGGAGATCGTGGCCGGGGCCTCTGCCCCGCCCTTGAGGAACTGAATGGCCGCAAGGTTCTTGGGGAGCTCCGCGAGCGGCAACTTGAAAAGCGGCTCCCGACATAGCGAGTCCCGCTCGCGGTCGAAGACCCAAAACTCGGCAAAATTGCAAGCGATGATGTAGCGCGGCTGTTGCGAGAGGGGCATGCCCTGGGCGTAGGCGTTGCCCTGCTTCGCGGGCGTCACCTTGCGGCCCTGGCGCGTCTCCTCCTTGGCGAGGTCGATTCCCAGCGACTTCTGTTCGACAAGGGTCTTGGCCGACGGCATGAAGACGTCGATATACCCATCGTGCGTGCTCGCATCGGTGGAGACGGGCTTCTCGAACTCAAGTCTCGAGACCGCATCCTCAACACCCAGGACATTCTGATAGAAGTCGATCCAGAACCGTTGCGTGTCCTGGTTCTCATTTCCCTTGTTCGCCCACCTGCTTGCAAAAGCTTCTGCATCGGCTTTCTTTCCCGGCATACGGACCCTCACTTGATAGCCTTTTCCACTGAGGAAGATTCTACGGGTTCTTCACTTCTATTTAGCTGGTTTTAGTTTTATTGGCATCTGTTTTGCCTTGGCGGTCGTTGCAATCTGCTCATATTCCGCTCAGGAGTCCTCGCAGCATTGTCAAGATAAAAGAAAACAGCTCAGAGGAACAATACCTCTGAGCTGCTAAAAGTCTTGGTCGCGGGGGCAGGATTTGAACCTACGACCTCCGGGTTATGAGCCCGACGAGCTACCAGACTGCTCCACCCCGCAATGTCTGGGCGCCTCATGTGCGCAAGAAAGAATATTACGCGGGAGTTCGGTAAACGGCAAGGAAAATCTCGTAGAGCATAATTCCTTCATATTTAAAACCCCTCAGCCCCTATCACCGTAAACGAATCGCAGCCGAGCGCCGTCGACGGCACGTATACAATGGTGCGCGTCCTTTTATGCCGACACCGGGAGTAGACATGCTGCTCGCTATCGATATGGGAAACACGCAGACGGCCATGGGCCTGTTTGACGGAGACGAGCTGGTGCAGTCGTGGCGCATGCCCACCGACCGCTCCTATACCGCCGACGAGATCCATGTGCGCCTGATGGGTTTCTTTAAGATGTACGGCCTTTCGCTCGATGCGGTCGACGCGATCGCCTTTGCGGGCGTGGTGCCGCAGCTCTCGCGCGAGTGGCACGCCGTGGCCGACCGCATTGCCGCGGACGCCATCGTCATCGGGCCGCAGACGGCCGCCGTAACCAAGCTGCGGGCGGCGCGCCCCCAGGCCGTTGGTGCCGACCGCATCGCCAACGCCGTCGCTGCCGAGACCTTCTATGGCGCGCCGGCGATCGTGGTGGACTTTGGCACCGCGACCAATATCGACGTCATCGATGAGGACGGTTATTACATTGGCGGAGCGATCGCGCCGGGCATTCGCATCTCCATGGACGCGCTTGCCGCCCGTGCCGCCAAGCTCGCCAGCGTGCCGCTCGAGGCGCCCGAGCACGCCATCGGCCGCGATACCGAGGAGTGCATCAAGGTCGGCGCCGTAACGGGCGCCGCCGCCATGGCTGAGGGCCTGGTCGCGCGCATGAAGCGCGAGCTGGGCCGCGAGGATGCCACCGTTATCGCCACGGGCGGTCTCGCCAGCATCGTCGCCGATTCGACCGATGCCTTCGACGTGGTCGACGGACAGCTCACCATCAAGGGTATCTGCGAAATCTACCGCCGCATGCAGGAGCTGGGATAGGACAGGGGCTTAAGTCGAACACGCCCGATGCCACAGTCCCCGCAAAGGCTCGCCAAACCTATTCCTCAGACAGGCGAAACCCTCCCCGGCACAGGCCGAGGAGGGTCTTGTTGTCATCGTTGTCTTTGCGCGCTGGCGCCTCGCGCTACAGCCCGCGAATCCGTACGGCCTCGGGCGGAAACTCCTGCTCGCCGGCATCGGTCTTGATGGTCGCGCGGCCCCAGATGTCCAGGCCCGCAAACACACCGACCGCAAGCGGCAAGCCGTTGGGAGACACCGCCGCAACCTGGCGGCCCAGCAGCGGCACCATGTCGAAGTACTCGCCCAGCACGGGAGCCAGCGGCCCTGCGGCGCCTTGCGGCGTGTTGGCAACAACCGCCCAGGCGTCCACGCGGGCCAGCACGGCGGCGGCCAGCGTCTCGAGCAGCGCTTCGTCAGCCACGTCCACACCAAGCTCGCTCAGCGCCGAACGCTCAATATCCACCGTCACGGCACCGAACATGCCCGCAGCACCGGCACCGCCGTTCACGGCAACACGCGCGAGCGACGTCTCAAACGCAGGCGCACCGCACACGATATCGCTCGGCCACTGGATACCCACCTTACCGGCAAGGCCCAGCCCCGGTGTCGACGCCGCGCCCACGAGCGCGTCCATCATGCCCATCGCGGCCACAAACGGCAGGCCGTGGAAGGCATGCATGTTCACATCCGGGCGCACGACCAGCGAAAACGTCAACGACGCCTCGCCCGCGCTCCAAGCGCACCAGCCCGCGGACGCACCCTCGCGGCCCGCGTCACGCGCGGCGTCAAGCTCGGTACCGGCGGCAACAGCATTCATCTCGATCATCTACATACGCCCCAATTCGCCCACGATATGGCCCACGCGGTCCTCGGGCTCCTTGACCTCGACACCGTTGTAGCGGAAGAACCGCGCCGGGTCGTGCATCAGGTCCTCGAGCGGCACCAGCACAAAGTCGCGTTCGCCGATCAGCGGATGCGGCAGGCGCAGCTTTTTGCCGCCGTGGGTCTCGCCGTCCATCCACAGCAGGTCCAGGTCGATGGTACGCGGACCGTTGGCCTTGGCCTTTTTGGAGCGGTCGCGCCCCAGCTCGGCCTCGATCTTCATGAGCTCGTCGAGCAGCACCAGCGGCGCAAGCTCGGTCTTGATCTCGATGACGGCGTTGGCAAACGCGTCCTGGCGCGTCTCGTAGGCAGGCTCGCTCTCGTAAATCTTGGAGGAGTTAGACACGCAGGTGAGTGGAATCTCGGCGATCATCTCGCGTGCGGCGCGGATGTTGTCGCAGCGATGCCCCAGGTTGGAGCCCACGGCCACAAACGCGCGGCGCGGCTGTGGCTTGGCAACCGCCCAGTAGCCGTTCAGGAACTGCGCAAAACCCGCGGCGTCGTGCACGCGCACGATGTTGGCACCGGCCTGGATAGCGCCCAGGCACACGCCAAACGTAGCGGCATCGCGCTCGGCGGCCTCGGTCACGCCCGAGACGGCGCCCACAAAGCGCTTGCGCGACACGGCGCACATGAGCGGATAGCCCAGTGACGCCATCTTGGCAGTCTCGCGCTGGATGACGATGTCCTCGTTAGCCGACTTACCAAAGCCCGGGCCAGGATCGATGCAGATGCGGTCGCGCGACACGCCGGCATGGATGAGCGTGCGGGCCTGGTCGGACAGAAAGCCCATGACGCGGCGCATGATGGGCGCCGAATCGGGCAGGGTGAAGCGGCGGAGCTGCGAGGTGGGCACGTAGGCTTCCTCGCGGCGGGCGCTGCGGCGCATCATGGCGGCCAGGCGGTCGCTGGGCTCTGGCGCGGCTTCGGTAGCTGCGGGCACGGTCTCGGGCTCAGCGGCGGCGGGGGCAGCCTGCTCGGCAGCCGGCGTCTCTGGCTCGGACTCGGGCGCGGGCTCCGGTTCGCCAAACGGCAGCGAGGGCTGTACCACACCGCCCGGAAGCTTGGCCTCAACCTTGGGCTCGCCCAGCAACTTGCCGCGACGGCGACGGGCCGGCTTCTCGGCCTCGCGCGCGGCCTCGGCAGCCGCTTCGCGTGCCTTCTCGGCAACAAACGCCGCAGCCGAGGTATCGAGCTGCACCGTCGCGTGCGTGCGTGCGGGTGTGGCGACCTCGCCGGCGTGCATTACGATGACGCCGCAGGTGCTCGTCTTAACGAACTCAACCATCTTGGGATCGGTGAAA
>CALJNY010000037.1 GCA_937981515.1 uncultured Collinsella sp.
CACGAGCGCAGCCAGCGTGTCGTTGTCGCCGAACTTGATCTCGTCGACGGTAACGGTGTCGTTTTCGTTGACGACCGGCACCACGCCCAGCTCCACCAGGCGCAGCAGGGCGTCGCGCGCGTGCAGGTAGGACGTACGGCGCGCCGTGTCGTGGCGTGTGAGCAGCACGAGCGAGGTGAGTAGGTCACGCGCATGGAACTCCTCGTCGTAGGCCGACGAGATGATGCACTGGCCGGCCGAAGCGCATGCCTGCAGGCTCGGCAGATCGCCAACCGGTTTGCGGTCGAAGCCCAGCACGGGATAGCCACAAGCAATGGCGCCGGAGCTCACCACGACCAAGCGCCAGCCGAGCTTGCGCAGGGCCGCGGCCTGATCGGCCAGGTCACCGATAAACGCACGGTTGACCTTACCGTCGGCACCCACCACCGTGGACGAGCCGATCTTTACTACCATCGTTTTATGAGAAGTCGTCATACGTCAAACCAATCGAATGTTGAGCGAGCGGGCGAACGGGTGAGCGAGAATATGATCCGTTTTCCTCCATCCCCTTCGGATCATTTTGCCCAGGGGAAGGCCGAAGCCGCGGCCATGTTCTTGCGCACGAGTTCGTCGCGCACCTGGGCCAAGCCCTGTTCCATGCCCACCACGTAGGTCTGCGGATACAGGAAGCGCTTGAAAGCCGCGTCCAGATGATCGATTGCCCAAGCACAGCGCTCGCGTGCGTCCTCGATGCTCTCGCGCGGGGCTACCGCACTGCCATCGCGTACGATCGGCACCAGCAGCTCGCGATACTCAAGCTCGGACACATCGGTCACCAGGGCGGCATCGTTCACGGCCACAAGGGTATTGCCGCGCGCGGCGCCCTCCCCCGCCAGATGATCCTCGTCATAGATCATGTCGCAGACCGGGCCGCCAAAGCCATCGTAATAACGGCGCACGCGCTGCACGCCGGGAATCGTGCGCTTGTAGGGCTGCTCGGAGAGCTTCACCACCGGCGTCCACGGGTCCGTCTCGCTCGCGCGGCGGGCCGAAAGCTTGTACACGCCGCCCAGCGCTGGCTGATCGTAGCAGGTCGCGAGCTTGGTGCCAACGCCAAAGCTATCGATGGGCGCGCCTTGGTCGAGCAGCGACTGGATCGTGTACTCGTCCAGGTCGTTGGAGACCGAAATCCCCACATAGGGCAGGCCTTCGGCGTCAAAACGGCCGCGGACATACTTGGACAACTTAGCCAGGTCGCCTGAGTCAATGCGAATAGCCGACAGGCGCTCGCCCGCCGCCTCCATCTCCTTGGCAACCGTAATGGCATGCTCGCAGCCCTCGCGCACGTCGTAGGTGTCAATGAGCAGCGTACAGTTCTTGGGGCTCGACTTGGCAAACGCACGGAAGGCCTCAAGCTCGGAATCGAAGCTCATCACCCAGCTGTGCGCGTGTGTGCCAAAGACGGGGATGCCGTAGCGGCGCCCGGCAAGCACGTTAGACGTGGACGAGCAGCCGGCCACGTAGCTCGCGCGCGCAACAGCCAGGCCGCCATCGGGACCCTGGGCGCGACGCAGGCCAAACTCGGCGACGGGGCGACCATCGGCGGCCAGCACCACGCGCGCCGTCTTGGTGGCGACGAGCGTCTGGAAGCCGACGATGTTGAGCAGCGCGGTCTCGAGCAGCTGGCACTCCAGCGACGGGCCGGTGACGCGCACCATGGGCTCGCGCGGAAACACGAGCTCGCCCTCGGGCACGGCGTCAATGTTCACGTGCGCACGGAAGTTGCGCAGGTAGTCGAGGAATGCAGGCTTGAACATCGCGCCGCCGGCCGGAGCCTGGAGCGAAGCGAGGTAGTCGATGTCCTCGGGCGTATAGCGCAGGTTCTCGACCAGCTCGGGCAGCTCGGCGGTGCCACACATGACGGCATACGCGCTGCCAAAGGGATGGTCACGGTAAAACGCCGTAAAACAACCCTGCTCATTGGCCTTGCCGCTCTCCCACAGGCCCTGGGCCATAGTGAGTTCGTACAGATCGGTGAGCATTGCGATGTCGGTGGGATGCGAGATGTCGGTCAAAGCCATGGGGCGACCTTTCGGATGTGTTGTGCAGAGGTTGATGGTTGGCGAGGCGGGCGTGCGGGCATGGAGCCCGGCGCGAACAGGTTAGTACAGGCCCATGCTGCCCGTGATCGTGTAAACCATAAAGACGATAAACGCAATGAGGGCGAGCACGATGATGATTTTTTGAGCCGGAGCCATGCCGGGGATCTCATTCTCGCCCGTAGGCTCCTTGGAGGTGACCATGCGCTGGGCAAAGGTCATCTCGTCACGGCTCGGTTTGGGCTCGGCGGGCGTGGGGGGAGCGGCTTTTTTGGGCTGATGTTTGGGTGCGGCGGGCGCAGGCTTCGCGGCGGCGGGCTTGGGTGCGGGCGCGGGCGCCGGTGCGGATGCGGCGTTCGCAGCGGCCTCCTCGGCCTTCTCGCGCTCGGCACGCAGGGCGGCCAGCTCCTCACGCTCGCGGCGCGCCTCTTCCTGGGCCTCGCGACGAGCCTTCTCGGCGCGGAGCTCTTCCAACTCGGCGCGCTCCTCGGCAGACAGTGGTTGGGACTCAAGCTCGGCCATGGTATTGCCCTTTCTTTTTAAAAAAAGCCGCCGACACAATGTCGACGGCTTATCAAATCCAAGGGTGGAGACGAAGGGAGTCGAACCCTCGGCCTCTGCCATGCGACGGCAGCGCTCTCCCAACTGAGCTACGTCCCCAGGACAAGTTGATATTTTACCTACGGCTCGCCAACTGTCAACGCCCAATACCCAGTCTTTTTGGGACGGGGCTTTTTTGACTACTTTGCGAACGCCGGCTCGACCCCACCGGGAGTAGTCTTTTTGGGACGGGGCTATTTTAGCTGCCCCGACAGGCAACGCGAACGATTTGGCCGAACAGCGGCAGGGGTAGCTAAAATAGCCCCGTCCCAAAAAGACTACTCAAAAAGCCCCGTCTCAAATTAGCTGGTTTGGGCACTAGTAAGAACGCCGGTGGTGTCGAACGCCGGGGTAAAGCTCTCGTCTACCGCGCCGCCTTCTTGCCAGAACATCGTCGTAAAGCCCAGGTCGTCGGCATGGTCGAGCACCTGCTCGTACTCCTCGCGCGTCACGGCGCGTGCCAACTCGCCGCCCTGCTCGCGCATGAGCGCATTGGGCGTGTACTGGTTCATGACCGAGATCGGCACGTCGCCCACAGTCTGCCACACCAGATCCAGCACGCGACACGAATCGTCCGCATGACCCGGCAGCA
>CALJNY010000038.1 GCA_937981515.1 uncultured Collinsella sp.
ACGGTACTTTTGCCAATCCCCGTATACCGCTCAATCTGACGCACCGTAAAACCAGCATCGTGCAATCCAAGAATAACGGCATTGCGTTGCGCCGACGGTGCGGCTTTAACCACGTGGAGCGGAACCCCGAGCCCCTTCGCCAACTTTTCGGCAAAGGCGTGGCGTTCCCACTCCGTCTCTTTCATATCGCACAGCGCTGGCTCGCAGCCGTCGGGCGTCGAAAGCGAATGGGCAATAAAGCCCTCGGCAGAACCAAAAAGCTCAAGCACGCAAGAAGGGTCGGAAAATCCCCTCGTCATATCGTTGTCATAGGCCCATAGATACTCGTCAAAGCTGCTCCACGGATAGCGCTCGATCAGAGCAATACCCGCCTCCTGCGGATCGGCGTGTACGGAGCGAATAGCCTCCATCACCTGCCAGTCGGTATCGAGCGAGCGGCGCTCAAAACGCTCACGAAACAGGCAGCCCGCGCGCCCAGTGCGCTTATTGAACCGACGGGCATACGTCAACAGCAGCCGCTGCATGGCCGCGCTCATTTCGTCCTCGTAGTCCAAAAGCACCAGATCCACGTGGCCGCCCATAAGGCACCACGCCACGATTGTCACCCCAGCCTCCCGGCAGCAGTCGCGCATCAGTTCCAGAAACTCCCAGCGGTCGTCATCGGTCTCAAAGATCAGTTGCTTGCCTGTACCGCGGGCACAGACATGATAAAAGCCGGTAACCGTTCTCCAAACGCGCTGCATGACGCTCCCTTCGCCGGGATCAGCTTGCCATCCAATACAGCACGATTGAAGCGTGCCATCAAAACATTCACGCAAAACAATACACTCGCGCGGCCAAAGGCAGTAAACAGGCGGCGAACGGCACCGTTGCAACAGGTCAACCCCCGCAACGCATACAAGAGCTGAGCAAAAGCTTGCCAAAGACTGTCCCCCTCAACGGAAGTTCCCGGCCACAAAACGCAAAGTTAAATCGTTTCAATTGAAAGTTCCGCGCTTCTCGCTACGAAAACTGAGCCGTTCGCCGAATATTCCGTGCATTTCGCGGTATTATAGGGGCTGCATGTCATGTCCCTTTCGAAGGGTCGCCCGGCAATCGCCAGCCACGACCCCCAGACGGGACGCCAACACGATAGAGAGGAGAGGCATGCAGTACTCACAGGAAGTGGAGAACATGTGCCCCGTTGCCAAGGGTGCATACCACGGCCCCGCACCCATCCCCGAGGAGGGCAAGTGGGTCCAGGCTAAGGAGATTTCCGACATCTCCGGTCTTACGCACGGTGTGGGTTGGTGCGCACCTCAGCAGGGCGCCTGCAAGCTCACGCTGAACGTCAAGGACGGCATCATCGAGGAGGCCCTCGTTGAGACCATCGGCTGCTCGGGCATGACCCACTCTGCCGCCATGGCTTCCGAGATCCTTCCCGGTAAGACCATCCTCGAGGCCCTCAACACCGACCTCGTTTGCGACGCCATTAACGTTGCTATGCGCGAGATCTTCCTACAGATCGTTTACGGCCGCAGCCAGACCGCGTTCTCCGAGGGCGGCCTGCCCGTGGGCGCCTCCCTCGACGACCTCGGCAAGGGCCTTCGCTCTCAGGTCGGCACTATGTTCGGCACCAAGGCCAAGGGCGCTCGTTACCTCGAGCTCGCCCAGGGCTACGTCACCCGCATGGCCCTCAACGACAAGAACGAGATCATCGCGTTCGAGTTCCTGAACCTCGGCAAGTTCACCGACGCCGTCAAGGCCGGCAAGACCCCCGAGGAGGCCATCGCTGGCGCTATGGGCCACTATGGTCAGTGGGAGAACGCTGCCAAGTACATCGACCCGCGCACCGACGAGGAGACTCACTCCGTCGCCAGCGTGTTCCCGGTTCACGAGTAGAAAGGGAGGGAAATAACTATGACTGTTACGTTCGAAGGTTACGAGCGCCGCGCTGACAAGATCAACAAGTGCCTCGCCGACAACGGCATCGCCTCCCTCGAGGAAGCTCTGCAGATCTGCACCGACAAGGGCTTCAACCCGCGTGAGATCGTCAACAATACCCAGTCCATCGCCTTCCAGAACGCCGAGTGGGCCTACACCCTCGGCTGCGCTCTCGCTGTCAAGCGTGGCGCCAAGTCCGCTTCTGAGGCTGCTGCCATCATCGGCGAGGGTATCCAGGCCTTCACCGTTCCCGGCTCCGTCGCTGAGGACCGCAAGGTCGGTCTGGGCCACGGCAACCTGGGCGCTATGCTGCTCTCCGACGACACCGAGTGCTTCGCCTTCCTGGCCGGCCACGAGTCCTTCGCTGCCGCTGAGGGTGCTATCGGCCTGGCTCTGAACGCCAACAAGGCTCGTAAGAAGCCGCTGCGCGTCATCCTCAACGGTCTGGGCAAGGACGCTGCTCAGATCATCGCCCGCATCAACGGCTTCACCTACGTGAAGACCCAGTTCGACTACTTCACGGGCGAGCTCAAGGTCGTCGAGACCATCCCCTACTCCGATGGTCCCCGCGCCGCCGTCAACTGCTACGGCGCCGACGACGTCCGCGAGGGCGTTGCCATCATGTGGCACGAGAACGTCGACATCTCGATCACCGGCAACTCCACCAACCCGACGCGCTTCCAGCACCCCGTCGCTGGCACCTACAAGAAGGAGCGCCTCGAGGCTGGCAAGAAGTACTTCTCCGTCGCTTCTGGTGGCGGCACTGGTCGTACCCTGCACCCGGACAACATGGGCGCCGGCCCTGCCTCTTACGGCATGACCGACACCATGGGCCGTATGCACTCCGACGCCCAGTTCGCCGGTTCTTCCTCCGTGCCTGCGCACGTCGACATGATGGGTCTCATCGGCATGGGCAACAACCCCATGGTCGGTGCCACCGTCGCCTGCGCTGTCGCCGTCGAGGAGGCCCTCAAGGCCTAATCGCGTCCGCGCGATGCTCATATAGTTAAGCTTTAGAGCCGCTTCCCGCCCGGGTAGCGGCTCTTTTTTGTCCCTCGCTCAGTTGCGGTGAAATAGGTCCTAAACAGCCACCCCATCCTTCCAAACAGGAACTATTCCACCGCAACTTCTTAGCGGGCGTTAAGGTATCGGTGACGCCCACCTTCCAATTTGGCCCTTTACCGATTTATCCAATCTTTGCGTTACCTTTGCCGATTACTCGTGCGACAATGCGCCGGACGAGAAAGGAATCCGATGGAATCGACTGATGTACTGGTAATTGGATCTGGCATTGCGGGCCTTTGCGCCGCCATAGAAGCAGCAAGCGCGGGCGCAACCGTTGCCATCGCAAGCGCCGGCAAGACCATGAGCGGATCGAGCTTTTTCCCGGGCACCTGGGGCCTCGGCCTGATTGGTCCCGTCAACGAAGACGACGAGCAGGACCTCATCGACACCATCCAGACCGTCGGCGGCGGCGTTGCCGACCCCGAACTCGTCCAGACGTTTGTCCACGGTATTCCTCAGGCCATCCAATGGCTCGAGCAGGATCTAGGTGTTGAGCTCCAGCGTCCGCAAAGTGCCGAAAGCGCCCAGCAGAAGCAGTTTATCCCCTGCTTTGACCATAAGACGCGTATGTGGCGCGGCCTCACCCGCAAGCCGCTTGAGGACGCTCTGTCGGCCCAGGTCGAGTCGCTCGGCATTCGCCTACTTCCCCGCCACGAGCTTATCGATCTTCTTGAGGATGCGAACGGCAGGATCATCGGCACCGTGCTCTTTGACCACGCAAGCGGACGCCTCGAACCCATTGCGGCCAATGCCACCATCATTGCCGCTGGCGGCACCGGTGGCCTGTTCGAACGCAGCCTCACTTCGGCAGACGTGCTCAGCTCCTCGCAGGCCATCGCACTGGCACACGGCACAACGCTCACTAATATAGAGTTCATGCAGATGATGCCGGGCTTCATCGAGCCCAAGCGCAACCTTGTCTTTAACGAGAAGACCTGGCGCTACGTGCATGTAGATCAGCCGGTCGATATCGCCGACGACAAGCTAGACGATCTGCTTGAGCAACGCTCCGGATATGGCCCCTTCACGTCACGCTTGGCTTCCCGCGCCATCGATCTTGCCATCGATCAAGCAGGCGCCGAAGGCCTCGCGCTCCACTACGACTTCCCCCGCAAGGACGTCCCCGAGTTTGTGCAGACCTTTGCCACCTGGCTACAAGACGAGCACGGCATCGCGCCGACCGCCGAGATGCGCGTGGCGATGTATGCCCACGCTGCTAATGGCGGTATCAAAATCGACAAGACAGCCTTCACGGGCGTCGAAGGCCTCTATGCCTGCGGCGAGGCGACAGGCGGCATGCACGGCGCCGATCGCATCGGAGGCCTGTCGAGCGCCAACGGCATCGTATTTTGGCGTATCGCGGGCGCATCGGCAGCCCAGGCAGCACAGAATACACCTGAGGAGGCCCCGAAGGCGGATATCGCCCTCCCCCAGTACGGCATTGCCACAACAGACGCCGAACGCCTGACGCACGGCCTCAAACACACGATGAGCACCTATTGCATGATCAACCGCACCGAGACGGGCCTATCCGCAGCGTTGCAGGAACTTGAAGGCCTGAGGGCAGAGACTGCAGCCTTGAGTATGGAAAACGCCCAGGACAGCGAAATCGCAGCCCTCGCCCGCCTGCAATCGCAGATTCAACTAGCACAGGAAATGGTCAAAGCCATGCGCAAGCGAACCGAAAGCCTGGGTTCGCACTATCGAGCGAACTAAGCTGAGCACCCCTCTAGAGCAGAACACAACTAATCGATATCTAAGGACCCCGTGAGCTCAAAGCGACACGGGGCCCATTCGTGTCCGCACGGCAGCGTATCCTTATTCTTAATACAGAGTCGACATAGTCCACGTAGACAAATGAACAGAAAGGAAGAGATATGGACAGCAGGGATATCGAGAAATGGCGTGTCGAACTTGACAGCTACGCCCATGTAGAAGACGGCGTTGAGTATTGGCTTGCACGCGATTTAATGGAACCCATGGGGTACACTCGATGGGAGAACTTCGCCGAAGTTATTAAGAGGGCAAAAGTCTCGTGCGAAACAAACAAAACTCCAGTTGATTCCCATTTTCGTGACACAACGAAAATGGTAACTGCCGGTGTCGCCGCTCGCGCGGTTAAAGACTACAAACTTACGCGCTATGCATGCTATTTAATCGCCCAGAACGGAGATTCAAACAAGCCAGAGATCGCGCTCGCCCAGGCATACTTTGCTGTGCAGACGCGCCGCCAAGAGCTCATAGAGCAGCGCTTCGCAGAGATTCAGCGCTTGCAGGCGCGCCACTCACTATCTGATTCAGAGAAACAGCTCTCGGGCATTGCATTCAAACGAGGCGTGGACTCCAAAGGATTCGCAATCATCAAGTCGAAGGGCGATGAGGCGTTATTCGGCGGCAGAAGCACGGCGGACATGAAGCGGCAGCTTGGTGTGCCCAAGAGCGCGGCATTGGCGGACAGGTTAGCTGATGTTCTCATCAAAGCAAAGGACCTTACGAACTCGATGACGGCCTTCAACGCCGAGGAACACGATCTGTACGGCCTGGACCAGATCAAGCAAGAGCACATCGAG
>CALJNY010000039.1 GCA_937981515.1 uncultured Collinsella sp.
CTTGCCACCTATCCCATCGAGTGTCTCGACATGGTTGTCGCCCACGAGCTCGTCCACCTGCTCGAGCCAAGCCACAATCAGCGGTTTCACGCCCTGCTCGACACGTACTGTCCCAACAATAGAGCTCTGTCGCAGCGGCTCAAGCAGCCGCCCCTCAACAAGCTCTAGCGTCGACTAGCGTACGCGCTCGATCTCGACGCCGCAGCTTGCCAGGGGAAGACCGACGGGAGCCCAAGGCTTATCGAGCTTAACACGCACGCCAAGCAGCAAGGGGTAACGACGCAGCAGCATCTGGGCCACACCCTCGGCTGCCGCCTCGATGAGTTTAAACGTATGCTCGCGCAGATAGCCATCGACATCGTGGCACACCGAGCCGTAGTCAATCGAAGCGTCCAGGTTATCGTGCTCCCCCGCTGCACGCAGGTCGGCATAGAGCACCAGGGACACGATGAACTTCTGGCCCAGCGCGTTCTCTTCGGGATACACGCCGTGGTTGGCAAAGACCTCGAGACCGTCGATAGTAATGCGGTCAGCATGGCGCAGATCGTCATAGCTCACGTGGGGAACCGCCGTTGCGGTGGATATTTCGCCCCTTCCACGGCGGGCGAGCTCGGCGCCTTCAGTCTTGGTTGCATTCTCGGGCAGTTTCTTGTTGCTCATCGCGATCGTCTCCTTCGTTTAGAACCCCGACCGCGTAAACTAACTACACGCGAATCGACAGGTTCTTTTATCATCGCTCCAGTTGCAAGCATTGCGCGCGGGGCATGCAAAGCAGGCGCGCGACGCTTTGTCGGCTGCATAGAGCAGGCGCTCGAGCGGTTGGCTGTTCACGCGCAGCTTTCGATGGCCCAGAATGGCCGTCTTAATGGCTGCGGCATCGGCCGGCTCAAACGCTACGTCATCGGGCATACCGCCGAGAATCGCATCAGCGACGCGTTCGCTTGCAACATCATGGGATATACCCGATTCATACTGTTCATCTTTGCCGATATCGTGAAGAAGTGCCGTGGCGTAGATGACCTCGCGGTCAAATTCGAGCTGTTCCTCGAGATTCTTGATCCACATAATGCGAGCGACATCCAGCAGATGGTCAATACCGTGGCGGCAGAAGATGCGCCCCGATTCCAACTGTGCAATGTTGCCCAGGTGCCGCCGGAACAGACCGTTGGCACAGATGTAATCAATGCGAGGCATGGCACCAAAAGGCGCCAGGCCCGAAGCCATAAAACCGCGACGCGGCGTTCCCTCGTCAGTATTCGATGTAAAGTCGTTGACGACTCTCATAGTTAGCGTCCCAGCATCCTAAAGAATCGCTCCTCGAGCGCCGGATCGGCCTCAAAGACGCCGCGACGAGCGAGCGTCACGGTCTTGGTGCCAGGCTTTTGCACGCCGCGCATGGTCATGCACATATGCTCAGCTTCCATGAGCACAATCGCTCCCTGGGGAGCGAGATACTCCATGAGGGCATCGGCAACCTGTGCACACAGCTGCTCCTGCAGCTGCAGACGACGGGCATAGACCTCAACCGTGCGGGCAAGCTTAGAAAGCCCTGCGACACGGCCGTTGGGGATATAGCCAATGGCGGCCTTGCCATAAAACGGCAGCAGATGATGTTCGCAAAGCGAGTAGAACGTAATGTCGCGCTCGATAACCAAATCGTTCGAAGCGACGGCAAAGGTTTTGGACAGGTGCTCCTCGGCACTCTGGTCCATACCGCCGGCGATCTCGCCATACATACGGGCAACGCGCGCCGGGGTCTCCAGCAGGCCCTCACGAGTTGGGTCCTCGCCTATGCCCTCAAGCAACAGCTTAATGGCGGCCTCAACTTTTTCCTGATCGACCATCTGGGCCTCACTTTTCCGATTTTGCGTTCGCGCTATGGTACCACGCCCTCCGGCATCGGCCACAAGCTACATAGTATGGGTCGAATAGACCGGATCGTCCCGCCAAAGCTCCACGGCGTCACAAAGCGCAACGTTCTCACGCTCGGCACGGGCACGCGTGGCGTTCATATCAATCACGCGCTGATTGCTCGAGCCCCTAAAGCGCAACGAGATGTCGTACAGATCCTGAACGAACGGACCGTCCACCAACATATCGAGGCAGGTAAGGATACGGTCCGTGACCTCGGTATGGTGGCAACCGCCCGGCATAAGCTCCTCGAGCACATCGCCGGTAAAGCACCAAATGGTCTTGCCCGACCCCGATGGATAGGCCGCACGCACGCGTTCGATAAAGTCGACAAGCCCCGCCTGATTCTCAGGTTCCATAGGCTCGCCGCCCAAAATCGTCAGACCATCGATAAAGGGATGATCGAGACTCTCGATAATTTTGTCCTCGACGGCGCTATCGAACGGCTCGCCAGCGGCAAAGTCCCACGCGACAGAGTTAAAACAATTCTTGCACCCACGACGGCACCCGCTCACAAACAGAGAAGTACGAACGCCTTCTCCATCAGCAATGTCGAAATACTTAATGTTCGCGTAGTTCATAGGTAACTCTCCCGGGAGGCCGGGACATATCATCCCGTCCTCAAACATTCTCGGCCTTCGGCCTGCGAAACTGCGGGCGGGACGATATGTCCCGGCCTCATGCAAAGGGTAACTCAATGAACGAAGCGAACATCGAGCATAGGGTTCGAGGTCCAATAAAAACTGGGTTGCGGCTCAACCGCCATCGCAAGTAAATCGCAGCTGCAGCTCAAATTATTTCCGCTAAGAACTTCGAGGAGTAAGCAGACCGCGCGCTGCATCTCAGCTACGTTAACTTGGCTGAACCGAGAGGGCCGCTTGGGCTTT
>CALJNY010000040.1 GCA_937981515.1 uncultured Collinsella sp.
CTTATAGTGCTCCATCTCCGAAAAAGGCTGGAGGGTGGAATCATGGGCGGTACGGGCTGCGGCATCCATCGAGGTCCCCTTCCCCTAGGCCCGCGGAACGATCGGGCGGTTAACTTTGGCTAGCATATCAGAAGCGCACGAATCGAGCGCCCAACTCCGGAAAGCCGAGAACTCCATGCGCGAGCGCAAGCCCTCCAAATAGCGGATTGACCTGCTCAATTGCACACGGCCGGGGTTTTCTGCCATCGCGATGCGACGGGTGTCGTCAAACCCCGAAACGCGACAGAAACCAAGCTCTTCGAAGATTCCCAGGCCGCTTGCCACCGAGCGCTCGTCAACCGGCGTGCGGGCATCGATGGCGAGGCACATCTGCGCGATGTCGATATCGCTCGCACTAAACGAGTCGTCTCCGGTCTTGCCGCGGTTGGAGCGCCACATGGTCTGCAGCGCGCGATAGAGCGTGACGAGCTCATCGCGCTCGGGCGCGTAGCAGTCGAGCAGGCGCTCGTTAATGCGAGCGTCACGCGACGAATAGAGCAAGTGAATCACGGCAGGTTGGCCGTCGCGACCGGCGCGTCCGCTCATCTGGTTAAACTCAATCGCGCCAAACGGCATGTGGTAGAGCACGACATGACGAATATCGGGAAGGTTGACGCCCTCGCCAAAGGCAGATGTCGAGACAATGCAGCTGAGGCTGCCGTCTCGAAACGCCTCCTCTACGCGATGGCGGTCGGTGCGCGTAAGGCCCGCGTTGTAAAAGGCGATATGCGACGCGCAGTCGGGAACGCGTTTGCGTAGCGTCTTGGCAAGCGCCACGGACTGATAACGCGAGTTGACGTAGATGACGGTCTTCTCCCCCGTCGCCACGATTGACACCAGGCGGTTCTCGCGGCTTGCAAGGTCTCGGTCATCCTCGAGCTGCAAGTTCTCGCGCACCGTCTCGTCGACCACCGTGCGGGTAATCGGTAGCACGCGGGCGAGCTCGGCCACAACCGGAGCCGTTGCGGTGGCAGTCGCGGCCAGAACGACCGGGTCGCCCAGGGCCTTGAGGATATCGGGCATGTCGAGATAGGCACTGCGGTCGCCGCCCTTGGCAAGACCGGCATGATGCGCCTCGTCAATAACGACAAACCCGATGCGCCCCGAACGCGCAAAGCGGTCACGGTGAATGGACAGGAACTCGGGCGTCGTGAGCACGATTCCGGTGCGGCCCGAAGCCAAGCCGGCAAACACGTCATCGCGCGCCGCCTCCACGGTCTCACCGGTCAGCACGCCCACGCCAATGCCGAGCGCGGCCATCGTCGACGAGAGATGATAGGCCTGGTCGGCAACGAGCGCGCGCAGCGGATAGACAAAGATGCTCGCACGCCCGCGAAGGACCGCCTCGCGCGCGGCATGCACATGGAAGATAAGCGACTTGCCGCGCCCCGTTCCCATAACGGCCAAGACGCTCTGGTGATCGGCCAGGGCATCGAGCGCCTCGACCTGCGCGCGGTGCGGCTGGTTCGAGCCGATAAAGCTATGAATAAGCGAGCGCGTCAGCTCGGTATAGGAAAGCTGGGCGAGCGTTTGGCGCTTGCGGGACTCCAGACGAAGACCGGCGTCCGCAGGCTCCACGCCGCGGCGAAGCTCACATGCCGGGTCGTCAACGCTGGGCGCCGTGGTATCGCGGACCAAGACATCCTTGATCATGAGCTTCGGCTTTACGCGACCCTGCCAATGCTCGGCCACGGCCTCGAACACCAAATCGACGGCGCTATCGCAATTGATGAGCTTATCGATCTGCGGCACGCGGAACATAATGGCCGGCACACTCGCAGCGCCATCGGTCGCCACGAAGCGCATGTGCTCGCCGGTTTTGCCCACCACGGCGCGATCGCACATTGTCACGCCCTCGGCCGCCAACAGCGGCACCTTATTGCCCTGGCCAAACGGCTCAAGGCGGGAGATCTGCTCGATGGTCTCAATATTCAGCTCGGAGAGGTCGACCGTGGCGGCAACCTCGTCGGTGTCCTCAAAGTCCTCGGCGGGAAGCTCGGACAGCACGGCGGAAAGGCGACGACGGAACTCGTCGAGCTTGGACGCCTCGATGGTCACGCCCACCGCACCCGCATGCCCGCCTCGACGAATCAGCAGATCGGAGCAGCGCTCGACAGCGTCGAACAGGTTGACTTTGCCCACCGAGCGACCCGAACCGCGAGCAATACCGTCTTCGATCGAGAACAGCAGCGCCGGCACGTGATAACGGTTGGTCAGACGGCTCGCCACGATACCCTTGACGCCCTCGTGCCAGCCCTCGCCACCCACGACGATTGCGCGACCGCCATCATAGGTCTCCTCGACCTTTGCCATGGCATCGCGCGTGAGCTCCGCCTCGGTCTCGCGACGCTGACGGTTGATCTCCTCGAGCTCGGCCGCCAGCGCGCTTGCCTCGATAGGATCGCGGGCAAGCAGCAGGTCGAGCGCCAGCTTGGGATCGGCCATGCGGCCGGCGGCGTTCAAGCGAGGAATGAGCGAAAACGACAGGCCATCGGCCGTAATGCTAGAGAGGTCGGCCTTGGCGAGCGCGGCCAGCGCGATATAGCCGGGGCGGGCGGTCACGCGCATCTGCTGGATGCCCTCGGCGACCAGCGCGCGGTTCTCGGGCGTCAGCGGCATCATGTCGGACACGGTGCCCAGCGCCGCAACCTCGATCAGCGAACGCCAATACGACGGCTTGCCCAGACGCTCGCCCAGGACCTGCACCAGCTTGAGTGCCACGCCGGCACCGGCAAGCTCACGCGAAGGACCCTCGTCCTCGAGCTTAGGGTCGGTCAGGGGCACGCCCTGCGGCACCTGATCGGAGGGCTCGTGATGGTCCGTGACCACCAAATCGATCCCCAGGCTCTCCAGATAGGAAACCTCTTCCTTGGCGGCAATACCGTTATCGACAGTCACGATCAGCTGGGGGCGAGCGAGCTCGTTAACGCGGTCGAGCGCCGCGCGCGAAAGACCGTAGCCCTCGTCAAAGCGATGCGGAATAAACGGCGTGACATCGGCGCCAAACGTGCGCAGCGCCTCGGTCAACAGGCAGGTCGACGTAATACCGTCAACGTCAAAATCGCCAAAGACCGCGATGTACTCGTGGTTACGAATAGCACGCTCGACGCGGTCGGCAACGACCGACATGCCCGGGATAATGAGTGGGTCGGCCCAGTCGCGATCGAGTGAAGGCGTCAAAAACAGCTGACCTTCTTCGATGGATGTAATGCCGTGCGCAACCATAATGCGCGCCACCAGCCCGGGTATGCCCAGGCCAGCCGAAAGCTCCTTTTCGAGCTCGGGGTTTTGCTGAGCGACCGCCCAGCGATGCGTCGTCTTAAGCGATGACATAGGCACCCACCCTCGATAGGGGCAGGTCGCCGCGATACCTCTCACGGTTCATAGCGATGAGTCCTCTGTGTATGCCCGCTTCGGCAGGCAGATCTGTTGAACGGATTTATTATACCGTGCAGCGCGGACGCCAATCGCCGCAGCACGCCGCGGTTTCGGTAAACGCTGCCGGTAATAGCCTCGAAATATTCGAGCGTTTCTGACGCACGGACGCATGCGAGCGTCTAGCATATCCATTCAAAACGGATTCACGAGCAAAGGGAGTCACAGAGCATATGAAGCAATGGGTTGGACTGGGCAAATTTCTCGCGGGACACATGCAGGTCATCGTTCCGATTTGCGTGGCGCTCGGCGTGCTCTTTCCCCAGCAGATCGGCGTTCTCAAGCCCATCGTTCCCGCCCTTTTCGCCTTTATGACGTTCCAAGGTGCGCTGAGCAACACCTTCCATCAGGTGGCCGAGGTGCTCCGCCGTCCCCTGCATCTGATTTTGGCGTTAATTGTCTCGGCTGTGCTCATCCCCATCGCGGCGTATGCCATGGGCTCACTGTTCTTTGGTTCCAACCCCAACCTTGTCTGCGGCATCGTGCTCGAGTACAGCGTACCCGTGGCAGTCACTGCCTTTATGTGGATTAGCATGTTCGGCGGCAACGGCCCGCTCGCGCTCACCATTATCCTGACGTCCTCGGTTATCTCGCCTGTGACGATTCCTCTTACGCTCAAGCTCCTGCTGGGCGCCACCGTCTCGATCGATGTGCCGAGCATGATGCAAGACATGGCCTTTATGATCGCCATCCCCGCCGTACTCGGTATCGTCATTAACGAACTCACGCGCGGCTGGGGTCATGAGAAACTCTCCCCCGCGCTCTCGCCCGCCTGCAAGTTCATGATGATGGGGGTCATCGCGTCCAACTCCACCGCCATGAGCGAGTACGTGCTGCACATGAACACGGTGCGCCTGGAAGTCGCCCTCTTTATCCTTTCGTTCGCCATCAGTGGCTTTATCATCGGCATCCTGGTCGCCCGTGCGCTGCATCTGCCGTATAGCGAGACGACTACCATGTGCTTTACCTGCGGCATGCGCAATATCTCTTCGGGCGCCGTCATCGCCACGCAGTATTTTCCCGGCGAGGTCGTATTCCCCGTCATGTGCGGTACGCTGTTTCAACAGGTGCTGGCCTCGATTATCGGACATCTCTTTGAGCGCCTAACCGGCGAGGAGCGCGCCAAACAGCGCAAGCGGGTCAAGGCCGGGCGCGACGCGATGGCACGCTAGACTGTCCGCATTACGCGGGTGTTAACCTTGCTATACGAGCGTTTCCAGATGCGCGCGTAGGCGCTCAGCATCGATATCGAGCGTGGTCTCGGCATTGACCTGGGCCAAACGATAGCCCACAAAGTAGGGCGAAACCACCCAACGTGGCAGCGCCTTGGCAATGGTCCGGCCGTCCATGTGGTAGAAGAACAAGTTGTACGACTCCGCGCGACCGCCGTGGTGTTCGTGCAGGATATAGCGCAGGGCCACCTGGGTCGCATCGGCAAACAGGTCTGCTTCGACTTGGTCGCGGGCGTCGTCGCTGGCGGCGATTCCCTGTGGAGCCGAGATGTTGACCTCAAAGAATCCCATGATCGGCTCGGTTGAGATGTTGACCGAGATTCTCCCCCGCCGCCAAACATCGATGCCTTCAAAGTTTGCTGAGGTCAGCGCCGCATAGCCGTCCTCCTGTTCCAAGCCCACAATCTGCATGTGTGGATGGACGAGGCTGCCGCCCGAAAGCGGGCCTTTGTTCTTGTACATGAGCACACTGCGGTACTGTTGGCAATCGATCATCTGCTGCCAACAGCCCAGGGCAAACCTCATCACATGATGCAGCTCATCCGGTTCATAGGTCACCAGGTCGGCGTCGTGATTGGCCGACTCGATCAATACGGTCTGACGGGTGGCCCGCAAGGTCTTGAACTTATTCTCGAGCCAGATGCAGTCACCATCGCGCTGGATGATGTTGGCGAGCCCCTCCGTGTCGCAAAAAGGGCACGCGGTGCCAGGGCGACGATTATCGTCGGGCTTGCTGCTCGCCTGCTGAACGTCAAATACCAGCGCCACGGGTTATACCCCCAGCGGCACGATCTTGGTGCCATGGAGCTCGGAGACGCCTAGCGCCGCCGTGACCGCGTCGCGATTTGCCGTAGTGATGCCGCCGCCGGGAAGGATGGTCAAACGATCGCCCGCATACTCGATTAAACGAGCCAGGTTTTCGAAGTTGTCCTCGATCGGCGTACCGGCAGCACCACCGTGCGTAAGAATGCGCGTGACGCCGCAGTCGGCGAGCGTGTCAATGGCGTCCAGCTGAGCTTCGGGCGAGAGCTGGTCAAATGCCATGTGGAAGGTGATGTCAAGGGACTCGCGCTTGCACTCCTCGGTCGCGCAGCCCGTAGCCATAACGAGGGCGCCGAGGGTGAGTTCGTCGAGCGCCCAGCCGCCGGCACAGGGCTTGCAGCAGCCAAAGACCAGGCCATCGACGCCGGCGCTCACGGCAAGGCCCAGGTCCATCTCCATCATGCGCAGCTCATCCTGGTTGTAATGAAAGTTGCCACCGCGCGGGCGAATCATGCACATCACTCGCGCGTCGTGCTCGTGAGCGTAGCTGACTGTAGCGCTAATAACGCCGGCGGAAGGCGTGGTGCCACCGACGGCGAGGTTGTCGCACAGCTCGATGCGCCCCGCACCGGCATCAATTGCCGCCGGCACTCGCTCAAAGTTCTCGGCACAAAACTCGTACAGCATAGATAGGCCCCCAAAGACAGCAGATGTTTTCCGACGGGCATTGTCACACATCCCCATGAAGTTGCGGTGGAATAGGGACTGTTTTGGCCTCTTAGACTCCCATTTAGTCCCTATTCCACCACAACTTAAAAAGGGGGCGCTGACCGGGATAGTCAGTGCCCCTTCGTTGAATGAATTAACCGCCCAGATAGGCCTTACGCACGTTATCGTCGTGCAGGAGTTCTTGGCCCGTGCCGGTCATGGTGATCTTGCCGGTCTCGAGCACGTAGCCGCGCGTGGCGATGGAAAGAGCCATCTGTGCGTTTTGCTCGACCAGAAGCACCGTGGTGCCGGCCTTGTGCAGGTCCTCGACAATCTGGAAGATCTGTTCGATCAGAATCGGCGCCAGGCCCATGGAAGGCTCGTCGAGCATGAGCAGCTTGGGGTTGCTCATAAGGGCGCGGCCCATAACGAGCATCTGCTGCTCGCCGCCCGAAAGGGTGCCGGCGACCTGGCGACGGCGCTCCTTAAGGCGCGGGAACTGCTCGTAGACACGCTCAAGGCCCGGAGCGACCGTGGACTTGAGCTGTGTATAGGCGCCCATCTCAAGGTTCTCCTCGACCGTCATCTGCAAAAAGGCGCGACGGCCCTCGGGGACCTGAGCCAGGCCCTTACCCACCAGCTTATCGGCGGGCGTATGGGTAATGTCCTCGCCCATAAACTTGATGGAGCCGGTCTTGGAACGCAGCAGGCCCGAGACGGTCTTGAGCGTCGTGGACTTGCCGGCACCGTTCGCACCGATCAGAGCAACGATCTCGCCCTCGTTGACGTTAAAGGAGATGTCCTTGATGGCGTGGATGGCGCCGTACCAGACGTTGATGTTGTAGACGGAAAGCATCGGCTCTGCCATTTAGTTCTCCCCCTTATCCTGCTTGCCCAGATATGCCTCGATAACGGCGTCGTTGTTCTGGATTTCCTCGGCCGTGCCCTTGGCGATGACCTTTCCAAAGTTGAGCACGCAGATACCCTCGCAAATATTCATGACGAGCGACATGTCGTGCTCGATAAGCATGATGGCAATGCCGAAGGTGTCGCGGATCTTAACGATGTTCTCCATGAGTTCCGCGGTCTCGGACGGGTTCATGCCGGCGGCAGGCTCGTCGAGCAGCAGCAGCTTGGGATTGGTGGCAAGTGCACGGACGATCTCCAGGCGGCGCTGAGCGCCGTAAGGCAGCGAGCCGGCCTGTTCGTTTGCCAGATGTTCCATATCAAAGATAGACAGCAGCTCCATGGCGCGTTCGTGGGCGGCCTTCTCGTGCTTCCAATACGTCGGCAGGCGCAGCACGCCCTCAAAGCCGGAGTAACGCTCCTGGTTGTGCAGGCCAACCTTAACGTTATCCTCCACCGTCATGGTGTTGAACAGGCGAATGTTCTGGAATGTACGGGCAATACCCATGCGGTTGACCTGATAGACCGACTTGCCAGAGGTGTCCTCGCCGTCGAGCAGGATGGTGCCGTGCGTAGGCTGATACACCTTGGTGAGCAGGTTGAAGACCGTGGTCTTGCCGGCACCGTTGGGGCCGATGAGACCGGCGATCTCGGTCTTGCCGATGGTCAGGCTAAAGTCGTCGACTGCCTTAAGACCGCCGAACTCAATGCCCAGGTGGATGCACTCGAGCGCCGGGCGCTCGCCCAGGTCGCGGTCGGGAACGATGGCGCCAGAAGGATACGGAACCATCTTGCCCTTCTTGAACTCAAATTTACTGGGCATCGGCTGCCACCTCCTTCTTGGAAGCAAAGCGGTCCTTGACGCGACCGAAGAACGCCTTGAGCTGCGGGTTGTTGGTAAAAATCATGACCAGGATCAGCACGATGGCGTAGATGAGCATGCGGTAGTCCGAGAACTGACGGAGCAGCTCGGGAAGCACCGTGAGCAACGCCGCCGCGATGACGGAGCCGCGCATGTTGCCCAGACCGCCCAGGACCACGAACACCAGGATGAGGATGGACGTGTTGAAGTCGAACTTGGTGGCGGAGAGCTGCGAGAAGTTACCGCCGAAGAGGGCTCCGGCAGCACCGGCGAGGGCGGCGGAAACCACGAAGGCGATCATGCGGTACTGGGTGACGGAGACACCCACGGACTCGGCAGCGATCTTGTTGTCGCGCACGGCCATAATGGCACGGCCGGTACGGCTGCGAACCAGGTTGAGCACGATCACGAGTGCGACCATGACTAGGATGGCACCGGCGAGGAAGGTCGAGTACGTCGACACGCCCGAGGCGCCCTGGGCGCCCTTGATGATGGCGGTGCCGTCCTCGAGCAGGTGCAGGTCGTCGATCGTAGAGTTGCCCGTGATGTTAAAGATCACGTGCAGGCCGCGCGAGTCGACACCCACGATAAGGCAAGTGACGATCTCTTTGATGATCTCGCCAAAGGCCAGCGTCACGATAGCCAGGTAATCGCCGCTCAGGCGAAGGACCGGGATGCCGATCAAGAAGCCCAGGATGGCGGCAGCGATGGCGCCGACCACGATGCTGATGATAAGGCGCACCGGATCGGAGGGAACGGCGCTCTCGAGAGCGACCGCGGTGACGATGCCCGTGTAGGCACCGACACTCATAAAGCCCGCATGGCCCAGCGACAGGTCGCCCGCGATGCCGACGACGAGGTTAAGGGAGATGGCCATGACGATATAGGCCGTGATGGGGACCAGCTGACCGGCGATCATGCGCGGGATCATGTGGTTAGACTGCATAAAGAACACGATGGCGAACGCCACAATGCACATGGCGTACGTGACAAAGTCGTGACGCGTCTGCTTGTCTTTAAGAAACTTCATAACGCTCACCTACACCTTCTCGGGGACGTACTTGCCCAAGAGGCCGGCAGGCTTGACGAGCAGGACGATGATCAGAACACCAAAGACGATGGAGTTGGCAAGGCTCGTGGAAATGTAGGCCTGCGCCATCGCCTCGATGATGCCGATGAGAATGCCACCGACAAAGGCGCCGGGGATGGAGCCGATGCCACCGAAAACGGCGGCGTCGAAGGCCTTGATGCCAGGCATGGCACCCGTCGTGGGCTGCAGCACCGGCGAGTAGGAGCACAGCAGCACGCCGGCGATGGCGGCAAGGGCAGAGCCGATGGCAAACGTCATCGAAATGGTGCGGTTGACGTTGATGCCCATGAGCTGAGCGGCAGCCTTGTCCTCGGACACGGCGCGCATGGCCTTGCCCATCTTGGTCTTACCTGTAAAGAACATCAGGCCGGCCATGATAACCAGGCAGGCGACGATGGTGACGAGCGAGACGGCGCTTACGTTGAACTTGGCCAAGAACTCCGGCACCTGGAAGGTGACGAGCGAAGTGAAGTTCTTGGGCGTGGCGCCCCACAGAAGCTGCGCGGCGTTCTGCAGGAAGTAAGACACGCCGATGGCCGTGATCAGAACAGCCAGCGGGCCTGCTTGACGCAGCGGCTTATAGGCCAGACCCTCGATGAGAACACCGAGAACCGTGCAGGCCACACAAGAGAGAACTACAGATGCCCAGCCCGGGAGGCCGAGATACGACGTGGCGCAGAACGAGACATAGGCACCGACCATGATGACGTCGCCGTGAGCGAAGTTCAGCATCTTGGCGATACCGTAGACCATGGTGTAGCCCAACGCGATGATGGCGTAGACGCTGCCCATGGACAGGCCGTTGACCAGGTATTGGATAAAGACCGTCATGTTCCACATCCCCCTTTCGAATAGGTTTCCAGTTGATGTATGAAACAGGGACGTTACATCGTCCCTAGATACCAAGCAAGCAGGGAAGGCCAAAACCTCCCCTGCTTGGGATCAAAACCGCTCTATGTAAGGCGGCCAATTAGGCCTGTACGTACTTGCCGTCGGTGATGACGTAAGCCGTGGGCTCCTTTTGGACCTGGCCCTTATCGTTCCAGGTGAGCTTGCCGGTCAGACCGTCAACGGTAATCTTGAGCATAGCCTTCGACAGCTTCTCGGCGGCCTCGGTCGGATCGGCGTCGACTCCAAGACCGGCCTCCTTGAGGGCCTCGGCCACCGCGTGCACGCCGTCGTAGGCGTCGGCGGCAAACTGGTCGGGGGTATCGCCGTACTTATCCTTGTAAGCGTTGACGAAGTCGGCGTTCTTCTCGTCGTCGGCGGAGAACGGAGTCATGAGCAGCAGACCCTCAGCAAGAGAGGTGTCGAAGCCCTCAACGCCCAGGATGCCGTCCATGCCGTCGCAGCCCATCATCTTGACGTCGTAGCCCATGTCCTTGGCGTTCTTGAGCAGGACGGACGCCGGCGTGTAGTAGATCGGCGCAAAGATCATGGTGGCGCCGGCCTGCTTGGCCTTGGTCAGCTGGTTGGTAAAGCTCGTGGCGGAGTCGTCCTTAAAGGTCTCCTCGTCAACAATCTCGAGCTTGGACTCAGCGGCCTGGGCCTTAAAAGAATCTGCGATGCCCGAAGAATAGGCGTCGCCGGAGTTATAGAACAGCACGAACTTCTCGTCCGCATACTTCTGCGCCAGGAACTTGGC
>CALJNY010000041.1 GCA_937981515.1 uncultured Collinsella sp.
AACCGAGCGCGATTCTCAGGCACTTCAGGCAAGGAACACGATGAACGACCGACCTCTCGTCATAGGCAAAGGAACGAAGCAACGCCGCGACAAATACACGTGGCGCTACCGTCACAGCCTCGGCAAGGATCCGGTCACGGGCAAATACCGCTTTTCGCCGTGGCAGACCATACATACCACCAAAAGCCGAGAGGTCGACGCCGCACTCGAAGCCTACAAGGCAGAACTCAACAGCGGCACCTACGTCCAAAAATCGAGGGACACCGTCGGCTCGTACGCAAAAAAGTTCCACGACAACCGCGAAGGAACCACCACGCCGCTCGCCTACTCGACATCCTACTCAATCGAGAACCGGACGCGCACATCACATGCGTGATGCTCATGCTCGACACCGACATGAGAAGGGCAGAAGCCCTCGGGATGACGTGGTCCGATGTCTCCGTCGAGAACAGAAGCATCCTCATTGAGCAGCAGTTCGCGGCCGATCGAAGCGTTCGCTCGCCCAAAAGCAAGAAAAGCGTGCGGAGGATCTCGATAAGCGAGACGCTGACGTCGTATCTCGAATTCTGGAAAAAGGAGCAGGCCCGCGAAATGGAAGCCTTCGGCCTGGAACAAGTCAAAGGCACTCCGCTCGTCCACTCATTCGAACGAACGAAAGACAGGCATCCCCAAGTCAACTTCATGGACCTGAATGGGTTTTCGCGCTGGTTCAGAAACTTCGGCGTCGAGAACGGGTTCGGCAAGTTCGAAGGCGTTCGAACATACCATTATGTGAAGGAAACTGTCGACGGGGAAACGATTTCGAAGCGTTATGAGCATAAAGAGTGGCTCGAATTGAGGGATTACCTCAGGAAGCATCCCAAGGTTCGCGAGGCGAGGCATATCAGCACATATGAGAGCGAGCACCTTCCTTACGGATATTCGGGCCTATCGAGCCACACCGCTACTGCCGCTACTGCCCGCTACTGCCCGCCAGCTTCCGAACCAGCGGGCGGTAGCAGCACCCCGAACATCTCGCCGACAGCGCAGAGAGTCGTCGACCTGGCGGCCAAGGCCGACATTGAGGACGTGATGCTGTGCGACCTGCCCGGCGTCCTGTCCTTCCTAGGGCTGCCACCTGAGACGGAGATGCCGCCGGGCAACAAGGGGAAGACGAAGCTCAAGAAGCTCTACAGGAAGGTGGCGCCGAACAAGGCATACCACTCCGGCGAGCGCGCCAAGGATTTGATCTCGCACCTCGACATGGCAGAGATCAGGGCATCGGCGCCCGTCCAAGAATTGGGATGCAGTTCAATACGAGCTCGGGGCTCTTTTCGTCTAGATTGGGGACGCATGGCCGGACGAAAACAATTTGCGTCTGGTAATAAGCGTACGAAAGCGCAATTTACGTCTTAATTCCGTACGCAAATCAAGACGAAAATCGTTTACGTCTGCTTTAAATCCGTACGAAAACGGTTTTCGTCTTGCAGGGCAGTTGCCGTTTCTACAGTTCAACTTCCAGTTCGGCTTTGTGCTCGTAGAGGTAGTCGCGCATGTAGGGGATGGCAAATGAGACCTTGCCGTACGAGGGAGCCTCGATAATCGATTCTCTTAACAGGCGGCTGCGGACGGAACTCACCTGTTGAGGCGTTTTGTTTAGGGCATCGGCAACCATGCTGGTCGAGCTCGTCTGCCCCAAAGATGCCATGCTCAGCAGATAAGCGATGCACGTGGGCGGAATGCGCTGTAGCGCGGGCTCAATCACCATGGCACAGAAGCGTTCGCGTGCCGTTGCAATGCCGCGCTCGGCTTCTTCTTCTCCAATAATCGGTGTATGTGCGCGTCTTGCCAACTGCCATGCGTAGTATCCAACGAGTTGGATCATGAAAGGATAACCTTGCGTTGCCTCGGCAAGTTGGCCGGCAATACCTGGCTGCAACTCCATGCCAGACGCTTCAATGGTTTCCTCGAGGGAGTACGACACTTCGGTTACTGCCACAGCCTTCAGGTCAAAGGGGAGGGCACGGCGCAAAAACGTAAGTGTCTTTCCGTTGATGATGCTTTCAATCATCGAAGGCAGCCCCGCAAAAACAAAGGCGATATCAAGGTCTTCGCCGATAACCTGCTGAATCGCAATGGAGAGCGTTCGGACCTCATCGAGCTCTGCGTCTTGAACCTCGTCGAGAGTGATGAGCAGGCCATTTTCATTCTTGGATATTGTCTGTCTCATGGCGTCGCGTAGCGATGGGCCGATTCGCTCAATATCTATGCTGCCGATGGATATACCAGCTACGGTGGGCTCAAATCTGGCGTGTTTGGCCTGGAATTTGGGCTGCAGCTGTTCGAGAATGCGCTGGCAAAGTCCCTCGGTTGCGACCTCTTTTATGACCGTCCAGCCACGGCTTTGCGCCAAACGTGAGCACTCGTCAAGGAGGACCGTCTTGCCCGTCCCACGGACGCCGGCTATGCGCATTAGGCGCCCAGGGGCACCAGGCCCGTTGGTGAGGCCTTCACTGAATTCTTCAAGTACATCTTCGCGGCCGATAATCGTGGGAGGTGTTTTACCTGCTGTGGGCTTAAAAGGGTTTGTTTGCATGTGAGCCACCTTTGCTCAAGATATAGCAAGATATAACAAAGTATATCAAGATATAGCAAAGTATAGTGAGATATAGCAAAGTAAGCGCTACTCGCGGGTTTTGCGGTGGTGCTATTTTCCAAATGCCGCGCGGATAAAGCGCTGGGCGAACAGCTTGTTGGCAACTCACGAGGGCTCGGGGTGCCAATTTGGGGTGCAGTAGTGCTGCGCCACGAAAAGGGCCTATCTACTACGTTTAAGCCGCAGGGGTCAACCATAGTCGGCTTTTTCGAAAATCGACAAGCTGTCTACCTGCGGTTTTGTTTTCACGGTTTTCGGTATGGCCGAGGCTATCCGTGTTAACGTAGTAGATGGGCCACTTTTGTGGCAAGGGGGCCGATCTGCGGGCCAGGGTAGCTAAAAGAGCCCCGTCCCAAAAAGACTGATTGGGAGCTGGGGCGTGTCGATGCGATAGTATTGCATGGTGGTATTCGACTAACCGAGGGTTTATCCGAGGGCTTTATGGAACAACGCCAGCATAATCAGAGCCTGCAAGACCAGGCATACAACGCATTACGCTCCAAGATTATCTATGCCGAGCTCAAACCCGGCACGCGTCTTTCGGCGATTGGTCTGGAAAAGGAGACGGGAATCGGGCGCACGCCCATTCGCGAGTCCTTTGTGCGCCTGCGTGAGCAGGAGCTGGTGGAAACGCGTCCCAAAAGCGGCACCTATGTCTCAAAAATCAGCATGGAGCGCGCCGAGAACGCCTGCTTCTTGCGCGAGAAACTCGAGCGAAGCGTGCTTATTAAATGCTGTTCGGCCGCCTCGCCCGAGCAAAAGCAGCGGCTCGAGCAGATTCTTGCCGAGTCCGAGTCGCTCGACCATAGCGAAACGCGTCGCTTTTTCGATCTGGACAACCTGTTCCATGAGACGTGTTTTGAGATTGCCGGCCGTCACATGTTGTGGGATTGGATGAAGAGCGTCAACACACATTTTGAGCGATACAACTGGTTGCGTATGGTGTCGCAGGACCTGGATTGGGAGCCGATTCGTCGGCAGCATCGCCGGATTCTCGAGGCCATTAAGAGGGGCGATACCGATGCGGCGAGCTATCTGGCCGAGACACACTTGCACCTGATGCCCGAGGAGCAGGGCCCGGTTATCGCCTTGCATCCCGACTATTTTGAGCTGCCTAAAGACTCGATTATCTAGCCCATCATCGCATCTGCTCGAGACGCAAAAACGATGCTGCTCACCTACAGCGTTTTGCAACTGAGATTTTTAAAACATGCCTAAAATGGCTCAGGCTGCCGACAATGGGGAAACGGGGTGCGCTATGGCGCAGATGAGAATCAAGGACATTGCCGTCGAGGCGGGCGTGAGTCCGGCCACGGTCTCGCGCTATCTCAACAACCGCCCCGGGCAAATGACCGAGGAGACCCGTGCCCGCATTGCCGAGGTCATCGAGCGCACCGGCTATCGCCCGCGTGCCGCTGCGCGCAATCTGCGCAGCTCGCGCACCAATCTCATCGGCGTGATCTTGGCCGACATCGCCAACCCATTCTCGAGCGCCATGCTCGAAGGACTTTCCGCCAGTGCCGCCGCGCGCGGCTGCTCGCTTATGACGGCCATTAGCGGCAACGATCCCGCTAAGGAAGCAGAGTCGCTCACCAGACTTATCGATGCCGGCGCGGACGGCCTGGTCGTCAACACCTGTGGAGGCAACGACGAGGCAATCGCCGCGGCAGCGGGGCGCCTGCCCGTTGTGCTGCTCGACCGCGATGCTGCCGACGGCGGCGTCGATCTGGTGACATCTAACAACCGTGAGCTGGTCGCCGGCTTGGTAGACGCCTTGACCGCCGCTGGCAGCGAGCGTCTGTGCCTGCTCACCGAGGCAAGCGACGACAGCCCCGTCCGTCGCGAGCGCGCCGAGGCCTTTACCGACGAGCTTTCGCACCGCGGCCTTGCGGGCGAGGTTGTCACCCTGGCCGATGGCGGCGCCACGGGCGTCGGCCGCTTGGACGAGACTATCCGCGACTATGTAGGCAAAAAGCTCGGCCTCATTGCCGTCGACGGCCTGGTCTTTCTGCGTCTGACCGAGGCGCTGGCGCAGCTGGGACCCTCGTTGCCGGCGGGTCTTAAGATCGCGACGTTCGACGATTACCCCTGGAACTATGTGCTCTTTGGCGGTGTGACCACGGCCGCGCAGGACACCCTTACCATTGCCGAGCGCGTAGTCGAGCGTCTATCCGAGCGCATCGACGTCGTTACCACTACGGTGGGCGATGCCGCAAAGCTCGCCCCCAAGCGCATCGAGGTTCCTGGTCACATTGAACACCGCGCTTCGACTTCGCGCTAGCCGCTCGTTCGCAACGGCCTGCTCGCGCACGTTTTTTGAGCGCTTGATACGCTTTAACCCTGCGGAAACATTTTTCTGCGATAGTATCTGCGATATAGACCAGTCGAAACCCGCCCGAAAGAAAGGGGAGCGACATGAACCAGCAGAACATCGATTACGTACTCCGCTCCGTAGAGCAGCGTGACATCCGCTTTGTGCGCCTGTGGTTTGTCGACATTCTCGGCCGCCTCAAGAACTTTGCCATTAGCCCCGAGGACCTCGAGGTCGCTTTTGAGGAGGGTATTGGCTTTGACGGCTCCGCCATCGAGGGCTTTGCCACGCCTGAGGAAGCTGACATGCTGGCGTTTCCCGATGCTTCGACCTTCCAGATTTTGCCGTGGCGCCCGAGCCATAATGGCGTCGCCCGCGTGTTCTGCGACGTGTGCACTCCCGATCGCAAGCCGTTTGCCGGCGACCCGCGCGATGCCCTGCGCCGCATGTTCCGCAAGGCCGAGAAGGCTGGCTATCTGCTCAACGTGGGCGCTGAGCTGGAGTATTACTACTTCCCCGACGAACACACCCCCGAGCCGCTCGACAACGTGGGCTACTTCGATCTTTCGGTGAGCGATGCCGCCCGCGACCTGCGTCGCAATACGGTCCTCACGCTCGAGAAGATGTCCGTGCCCGTGGAGTACACCTTCCACGCCGCCGGCCGCTCGCAGCACGGCATGAGCCTGCGTCACGCCGAGGCCCTGAGCATGTCCGACGCCATCACCACGGCCAAACTCATCATTAAGCAGCAGGCTTACGAGAGCGGTTGCCACGCCTCTTTTATGCCCAAGCCGTTGGCGGGCGAGGACGGCAGCGCCATGTTTTTGCATCAGTCGCTGTTCGACCACGACGGCAACAACGTCTTTTGGGGCGAGGACGACGAGAGGTACCACCTCTCCGATATCGCCAAGCACTACATGGCCGGCATCCTGGCGCACGCGCGCGAGATTAGCGCCATCACCAACCCCACGGTCAACTCGTACAAGCGCATCACCACGGGCGGCGACTCCGTGCCGCAGTACGCCACATGGGGCCTGCGCAACCGCGCGAGCATGATCCGCATCCCGGTCTACAAGCCCGGCAAGCAGCTGTCCACGCGTATCGAGCTTCGTAGCCCCGACCCCATGGCCAATCCGTACCTGGTCAACGCCGTCACGCTGGCGGCTGGTCTCGATGGCATCGAGCGCAAGCTGGAGCTCCCGCCCGAGGCCACGGCCGAGACGCTCAAACTCACCGACCGTCAGATGCTCGAGGCCGGCTACGCACCGCTGCCGCGCTCGCTCAAAGAGGCGCTTGACGTCTTTGAGGACTCGCAGTTTATGAAGGATGCCCTCGGCGAGCACATCCACAGCTTCTTCCTCAAAAAGAAGCGCAACGAGTGGCATAAGTTTGAGTCCACGATCACCGAGTGGGAGATCAAGCATTATCTGGCGAACTCCTAATCGCGCTGGCTTGTTCCAGTACGATTGAGCTCATTTCCTTGGAGGCCGATATGTCCGAAAAGAGTGCCCTGTTCATGGCGCGCACGACGCGCTTCCACGAGTTTGCCCGCAGCTTGACGACCACCCTGGGTGTCGAGGTGAGCCTGGCTACCCCCGATTCGCCGACTGCGGCGCACGACTTTGACCTGCTGATCCTCGATTCCGACGGTATCCGCAGCGACCGCATCGATCAGATTGCCAAGTGGCTTGACGATCGCGGCGGCGTCCCCATGCTGGTGATTGTCGACGACGAGGCGCTCGGCACCCTGCGCCTGCCGAATCACGCGCATGCCGACTTTGTATGCCCCACGGCGACGCCCAACGAGCTCAAGGCTCGCGCACAGCGCCTGATGGGCGAGGAGGAGACCGTCGCCGCCGACGATGTGCTCAACATCGATAACCTCGAGATTAACCTGGCTACCTACCAGGTGACACTCGATAACGAGCCCATCGACCTGACGCTGATGGAGTACTCGCTGCTGAGCTTTTTGGCGACGCATCCCAACCGTGCCTACAGCCGCGAGGTACTGCTGCACCGCGTGTGGGGCTTTGAGTACTGCGGCGGTACGCGTACCGTCGACGTGCACATCCGACGCATCCGCTCCAAGGTGGGCCCGCAGATCGCGGCACATATCACCACCGTCCGCGGCGTGGGCTATCTGTTTAAGGACTAGCTTTTCACCACAAAGGGGACAGGCACCTTTGTGGTGGTTTTGCCGCATGCGTGGATCCCTTTCGAGTTTGCAGCAGAACTTAAGCCTTCCTAAAAGATTGCGTTCTCATACACGTTCGCCCGCATATTGGGGTACAACTCAACGTGAACAATGATGGCCCGCCACATGTTTGGCGGGCCTTTGGTTATTTGACGAAAGGATCGCAGCCATGAGCGAGAACGATTCCCAGCGCCCCCGGGATCCGGGCCACGCCGGCGAGACGCAGCAGCAACCGCGCGTGCAGGTGGAGTCGACGCCTGCCGACAGCAACATTCCCTACGTGCAGGCCTACGACACACAGACCGGCAAGCCGCTGGACAGCCAGCAGGTTGTAAACAAGCACACAGTGGTCAAGACTAAGACCAAAAAGCTGCCGATCTTTATTACGGCACTCGCCGGTTGTGCCTGCGGCGCCCTGCTGGTCATTGCGCTCATTATGAGCGGCACGCTCGATATCGGCGGCGGCAGGAACGCCGTGACATCGGGTGCTTCGGGTTCATCGACGCAAAAGATCACGATCGACTCCGAGGACACCACGCTGGCCGAGGCCGTCTCTGCCAAGGCCTTGCCCTCCGTCGTTTCCATCACCGCCACTTCGAGCGGCAGCCAGAATGGCTCGCTTTCGCAGTCTGCTGATGAGTCGGATAGCTCGGGCAGCGTTGGTTCGGGCGTGGTGCTCGATACCGAGGGCCATATCCTCACCAACAACCACGTGGTCGATGGTTACGACCAGTACGTGGTGACCATGGACGACGGCACCACCTACGAGGCCGAGTTCGTGGGCAACGATGCTTCGAGCGACCTAGCCGTCATCAAGCTCAAGGATGCAGACGCCTCCAAGCTCACGCCGATCGAGATCGGTGATTCCTCCAAGCTCAACGTGGGCGAATGGGTCATGGCGATCGGCTCGCCGTTCGGCAACGAGCAGTCTGTCTCCACGGGTATCGTGTCGGCGCTGTATCGCTCCACGGCCATGAGCTCTACCAGCGGCAACACCATCTATGCCAACATGATCCAGACCGATGCCGCCATTAACCCGGGCAACTCCGGCGGCGCGCTCGTCAACGACAATGGTGAGCTCGTGGGCATTAACTCGCTTATCGAGAGCTATTCGGGCTCCAGCTCGGGCGTGGGTTTTGCCATTCCGGTTAACTACGCCAAGAACATTGCCGACCAGATCATCGACGGCAAGACGCCGGTTCATCCGTACCTGGGCGCCACGCTTTCGAGCGTCAATGCGCTCAATGCCCGTACCAACAAGCTCAGCACCGATAGCGGCGCCTACGTGGCAAGCGTCGTCGAGGACGGTCCCGCCGCCAAGGCCGGCATCCAAGAGGGCGATGTCATTACCAAGCTGGGCGACGACGAGATTACGAGCGCCGATGGCCTGATCATCGCGCTGCGCAGCCACGAGGTGGGCGAGAAGGTCGAGATCACGCTCATGCGTGGCAAGGACGAGAAGAAGGTCACCGTCGAGCTGGGCTCCGACGAGGAGCTGCAGAACCAGCAGCAGGACGACAGCGCGACCGATACCGGTAACGGCGGTATTACCGACGAGCAGCTGCGCCAGTATCTGGAGGAGCTGCTGGGCCAGCAGGGCCAGGGCTACGGTCAGGGTTACTAGCGAGCCGTATCGCACATATCGAAGCCAGAGGGGCTGTCCCATCAACGTGGGACAGCCCCTCTTTTCTCATTGATCCGTTGGGGACGGAGGAAAACGGATCATTTAGAGCTGATAAGAGCATGGTTTGATCGCGTGATCCACCCCGGTCTAGCGGCTGCCGATTCGATGCGGTTTGAGACCGCTATTCGGCCCCGTTGCGACCGGTGGTACTCTAGTATCCGTTTGAAATCGAGCGAAGGAGTGCCGCTATGGAGCAATCGAGCCTGTTTGGTGACGGCGTGGACATCGATACCGAAACGCCCGCGAGCGCAGATGCCGCCGCACCGACCGACGCCCATGCCCAGGCGGCAGCGCGCGCGGCCGAGCTGCGCCACGAACTCGATTACCACGCCTATCGCTACTACATGCTCGACGCGCCCGAGATCACGGACGCCGCCTTTGACAAAATGCTCGTTGAGCTACAGGAAATCGAGGCATCCTACCCCGATTTGGTGACGCCCGACAGCTATACCCAGCGCGTGGGCGGCTACGTGAGCGAGCAGTTTACGCCGGTCACGCACATGGCACGCATGTATTCCATGGACGATGCCATGGATCTGGACGAGCTCGACGCATGGCTCCAGCGCACCGAGGATGCGCTCGGTGCCGGCAGCGTTACCTATACCTGCGAGCTTAAGATCGACGGTCTGGGCGTGGCGCTTACCTATCAAAACGGCACCTTCGTGCGCGCTGCCACGCGCGGTGACGGCACAACGGGTGAGGATGTGTCGCTCAACGTGCGCACCATCAAGGACGTGCCCATGCACCTGTCCGAGCCGGCGCTCGCCCACATGGGCGCCGACCGCGAGCGCACCATCGAGGTGCGCGGCGAGGTCTATATGCCCAAGGGCAGCTTTGTTCGTCTGAACGACGAGGCCGATGCCGAGGGCCGCGACCCCTTCGCCAACCCGCGCAACGCCGCCGCTGGCAGCCTGCGCCAAAAGGATCCCAAGGTCACGGCGCGCCGCGACCTGGCCACCTTTATCTATGCCATCGCCGATACCGATCCGCTGCACGTTCACAGCCAGCGCGAATTTCTCGACTGGCTGCGCAGTGCCGGCTTTAGTGTCAATCCCAACGTGGCACGCTGCGCCACGCCGGCCGAGGTCCATGAGTTCTGTGCCCAGGCGCTCGAGCACCGCGGCGACCTGGATTACGACATCGACGGCGTGGTTGTAAAGGTCGACAGCTTCCAGCAGCAGCTCGACCTGGGCTTTACCGCCCGCGCGCCGCGCTGGGCCATTGCCTTTAAGTTTCCGCCCGAGGAAAAGCAGACCGTCCTGCGCGAAATTCGCATCCAGGTGGGCCGCACCGGTGTGCTCACGCCGGTCGCCGAGTTCGATCCGGTGACGGTTGCCGGCTCCACCATCGCGCGCGCCACGCTGCACAACATCGACGAGATCCGCCGAAAAAACGTGCGCGAGGGCGACACCATCATCGTGCACAAGGCGGGTGACGTGATCCCCGAGGTCGTGGGCCCGGTGCTCGACAAGCGCCCGGCCGATTCGGTCGACTGGCACATGCCCGAGGTCTGCCCCGTGTGCGGCAGCCCCGTTGTCCACGAGGATGGCGAGGTCGCCTACCGCTGCGTGTCCATCGACTGCCCCGCGCAGCTCAAGGAGCGCCTGCTCCACTGGGTGAGTCGCGGCTGCATGGACGTCGACGGCCTGGGCGACGAGATCGTCGACAAGATGATCGCCGCCGGGCTGATCCACGATGTCGCGGACTTCTACCAGCTCACGGTGGACGACATCGCCGGACTGGACACGGGGCGCGTGTACGCCAGCTCCAACAGCAGGAAGGGCGTTAAGAAGGGCGATCCCATTCCGGTGGGCCTCAAGACGGCCGAGAAAATCATCGCCGAGCTCAACAAGTCCAAGAG
>CALJNY010000042.1 GCA_937981515.1 uncultured Collinsella sp.
GATGGAGCGACCGGCAACGGGGTGCTTACCGCAAACTTCGCAAACTTTGGACATAACTGACCCTCCTTGGGCGACAAACGAACATGTCGCGTTAACAAACAAGCCTGAACTATAGCACAGAAGCATGTCTCTGTGCGCAATCTACACAGAGATATTCCTCTTTTGGCGATAGTGCCCACGCTACGGCCCTGGACGTAGATCCGATTAGCGTGCAGCAGGGGGGATTATGCCAGCTCGCAACAAGGTTTTCAAGCGCGTCCCACAAATATATATAGGTTTATGGAGCTATTGGCTCCGTTTACGGATTGACTAGTATTTATGCTCGCATTTGAGCCCGAGGTTGGCTACACTATGCCTTGACCATTAAAGGGGTACGAGATACCCACATGGAATTACATAGCTGTCAATGAGCAGTACTTCCTGTGGGTGTCTGGTCCGCTTTGAGCGGTCGGGCATCTATTTTTTTGACTGTGTCAGCAGTCAAGACATGTGAGGAAGGAGATCGATGGGCACGACTTCCCCCACGGCGGTCATCATGGACGAGACCGCCGTCAACCGAGCGATGACCCGCATCGCGCACGAGATCCTCGAGCGCAACGAGGGCTGTGAAGACCTCGCTCTGGTCGGCATCGTCACGCGCGGCGACCTTCTGGCAAAGAAGCTCGCCGAGGCGATCAAGGAGATCGAGGGTGTCGACGTTCCGCTCGGCAGCCTGGACATCAGCTTCTATCGCGATGACTATGCGACCAATTTCGCTCCCGCGATCCACGCTACCAACATTCCCTTCAGCGTCGACGGCAAGCGCGTCGTGCTGGTGGACGACATCCTGTACACGGGTCGTACCATCCGCGCCGCTCTGGACGCCGTTATGGACCTGGGCCGTCCGAGCCGAGTCGAGCTGGCAGTTCTCGTTGACCGCGGTCACCGCGAGCTCCCTATCTCGCCGGACTTTGTCGGCAAGAACGTTCCCTCGTCGCACGAGGAGAACGTGCACCTATATATGAAGGAAGTCGACGGCCGTACTGCTGTCGAGATCAACGACGTCGCGCCGGGTTCCCACGTGGGCTCCGCGCCGCTGGGAGGTGAGTAGTACCGTGGCGTTCAATCATAAGCACCTGATCGACATTACCGAGTACTCCGAAGAGGACATCAAGCTCATCCTCGAGACCGCCAAGGCGTTCTCCGAGGTCAATGAGCGTGCCATCAAGAAGGTCCCCACGCTCAAGGGCAAGACCATCGTCAATATGTTCAACGAGCCCTCGACGCGTACCCGCAGCTCCTTCGAGCTCGCCGAGAAGCGTCTTTCGGCCGACAGCCTCAATTTCGGCGGCTCCTCGACCTCCACGGTCAAGGGCGAGAGCCTCGTCGATACCGTCGAGACCCTCAACGCCTACAAGATTGACTGCATTGTCGTGCGCGACAAGCATGCTGGTGCTCCCTACATCGTCACGCAGAATTCGCCCGCGAGTGTTATCTGCGCCGGTGACGGCAAGCACAACCACCCCACGCAGGCTCTGCTCGACCTGTACACCATCTGGGAACACAAGGGTGACTTCCACGGTCTGAAGGTCGCCGTCGTCGGCGACATCTCCCACTCCCGCGTTTGTGGCTCGCTGATCCCCGCGTTGAAGATCATGGGCTGCGAGACCTACGCTGTCGCCCCCGGCACGCTGCTGCCGCCGGCGCCCGAGGTTCTGGGCTGCGACCACGTGACGAGCGACCTCGATTCCGTTCTGCCCGAGCTGGACGTCGTCTACATGCTGCGCGTGCAGCAGGAGCGCCTCGAGGGTGCCCCGTTCCCCACGATTCGCGAGTACCACAAGCTCTTCGGTCTGACCAAGGACCGCGAGAAGCTCATGAAGCCCGACGCGATCATCTGCCACCCGGGCCCCATCAACCGCGGTGTCGAGTTCGACTCCTATATGGCCGACCACCCGCAACGCTCCGTCATCCTGGAGCAGGTCTACGCCGGTATCTGCGTGCGTATGGCTATCCTGTATCTGCTGCTTGGAGGTGCCGATAATGGCCTTGCTTCTTAAGAATGCCCACGTCGTCGACCCGTCTGTCGAGCTTGACGGTGTCGTTGACGTCCTGATTGACGGCGACAAGATCGCCGAGGTCGGCGAGAACCTCGCCGCCGAGGGAGCCGAGGTCCGCGACCTTTCCGGTAAGTACCTCGTCCCTGGCCTGGTGGACATGCACGTCCACCTGCGCGAGCCCGGCTACGAGGTCAAAGAGGACATCGAGAGCGGCACCCGCGCAGCTGCCAAGGGCGGCTTCACCGGCGTGTGCGCCATGCCCAACACCGACCCCGTTACCGATAACGGTACCGTCGTTGAGTTCGTCAAGTCCCGCGCTGCCGAGGTCGGCCACTGCCGCGTCTATCCTTCTGGCGCCATGACCCGCGGTCTTAAGGGCGAGGCTATGTCCGAGATGGGCGATATGGTCGCCCACGGCGCCGTCGCCTTCACCGACGACGGTCGCGGCGTGCAGGGGGCAGGCATGCTCCGTCGCTGCATGGACTACGGCAAGATGTTCGGCAAGGTCTTTATGAGCCATTGCCAGGACGAGGACCTGGTCGGTCACGGCCAGATCAACGAGGGCAAGGTCTCTACCCGTCTGGCCCTCGAGGGCTGGCCGGCGGCAGGCGAGGAGCTGCAGATTGCTCGCGATATCGAGATCGCCAAGCTGACCGGTGCCAAGCTGCACATCCAGCACATCTCCACCGCGCATGGCCTGGAGCTCGTGCGTGCCGGTAAGGCAGCTGGCGTGCAGGTCACCTGCGAGGCCACCCCGCACCACATGTTCCTGACCGAGAACGACCTGGACGAGACCTACAACACCTCGCTCAAGGTTAACCCGCCGCTGCGTACCGATGAAGATGCCGAGGCTATCCGTCAGGGCGTCATCGACGGCACCGTCGACGTTATCGTCACCGACCACGCTCCCCACACCCCGTGGGAGAAGGCCCGCGAGTTCGAGCTCGCGCCCTTCGGCATGATCGGCCTCGAGACCTCGCTGTCGCTCGTGCTCACCGAGCTGGTCAACACCGGTAAGATGGGCATGGGTCGCATGGTCGAGCTCATGGCCATCAAGCCGCGCGAGATCTTGGGTCTGGACCAGGTTCAGGTCAAAGCTGGCTCCGTTGCCGACCTGACCGTGTTCGACCCCGCCGTCACCTGGACGGTCGGCGAGGACGGCTACGAGTCGCGCGCCGAGAACTCCGGTTTTGCCGGCCGTACGCTCACCGGTCGTGCCACCGATGTGTTTGTCGGCGGTAAGCAGACGCTTGCCGACGGCTGCATCTGCTAGCATAGCCTTATCGCTTTTGTGCGCGGCGCCCTTGCGGTGCCGCGCTTTCTGTTCGCCTGAACCATGCAACCGCATGGGGGATTGGAGCGTCTATGCCCACACCTTCCACTGCACGCATGCACGACTTCGAGGTCGTCTCGAACCAGGAGATCGCCGACGGCATCTTCTCGCTCGTTATCTCGGCCCCCAAGCTTGCAAGTGCGCTCAAGCCCGGTCAGTTCGTGAATATCGCCGTGCCGGGCGATGCTTCCTCGCTGCTTCGCGTGCCCCTGAGCTTCTATCGTGCCGACGCCGAGGCCGGCACCGTCGAGCTGTGGTACGCCGTCGTGGGCGATGATACCCGTCGTCTGTCGCAGATGGCCCCTGGCTCCACCTCCAACCTGCTGGGCCCTGGCGGCCGCGGCTGGTTCGTGCCCGAGGGTACCAGGAAAGCACTGCTCGTCGCCGGCGGCATTGGCGTTCCGCCCGTGCTCTGCCTGGCTGGCATGCTTGCCGAGCAGGGCGTGGACGTTGACGTATGCCTGGGCTTTGGCACCGCTTCCAAGGCCGTGGGCGTCGATGAGTTTCGCGCGCTGGGAGCCACGGTCAACGTGTGCACCGATGACGGCTCGTTGGGCACGCACGGCTTCTGCACCGATCCTGCCGCCGAGCTGCTCGGCGAGGGCGGTTACGACTACGTCGCCAGCTGTGGCCCCGCCGTCATGATGAAGAAGGTCGCCGCCGCTGCCGCCGAGGCCGGCGCGTACTGCGAGGTGTCGCTCGAGCGCATGATGAGCTGCGGCTTTGGTGCCTGCAACACCTGCAATGTCGAGACGGTCGACGGTATGAAGGGCGCCTGCATGTGCGGTCCCGTGTTTGATGCTTCCAAGGTGGTGGTCTTCTAGTGGGTAACGTGAACATGGCTGTCGATTTCGGCGGCGTCAAGATGCAGAACCCCATCAACACCGCAGCCGGTACCTTTGGCTACGGTTGGCAGTTCCAGAACTTCTTCGATGTCTCCCAGCTGGGTGCCATCACCACCAAGGGTTGCG
>CALJNY010000043.1 GCA_937981515.1 uncultured Collinsella sp.
CGAGCGAGAGCGTGGCGAGCTGCTCGCGGACGGCATTCTCTGCCACCTGCTGCATCGTGGGGTCGATGGTGGTCTTGACGGTCAAGCCGCCCTTAAAGAGCACGTCGGTCGAGAACTCCTGCTCCAGCAGCTGCTTAACATAGGCGACAAAGTAGGGCTGCGAGTATACGTCGACGCCGCTGCCCGAGATTTCGGTCACGTTGAGGGTGATGGGCTCGGCCTGTGCGGCATCGTGCTCCTCCTGCGTAATGTGGCCCAGGCGCAGCATATTGTCGAGGACCTTGTTGCGACGGGACAGCGCCAGGTCGGGGTTGACCGTGGGGTCGTACTGCGAGGGCGAGTTGGGAAGGCCGATCAACAGCGCGGCCTCGCTCAGGGTGAGGTCTGCGGCGCTCTTGGACAGGTAGGTCTCGGCGGCGGCCTCAATACCGTAGGCGCCGTGACCGTAATAGATGGTGTTGAGGTACATCATGAGGATCTCGTCTTTGGAGTACATATCCTCCATCTTGACGGCGATGTAGGCCTCGCGCACTTTACGCTCGATGGTCGAGTCGAACTGCTCCTCCTGCAGGATGGTGTTGCGCACCAGCTGCTGGGTGATAGTCGAGGCGCCTTCGTGTCCGCCGCCGAGGGTTGCCACCGCAGCACGCGCGATACCCCACAGGTCGATACCGCCGTGCTCGTAGAAGCGCTCGTCCTCGACGTCAACGGTGCCCTGCAGCACGTAGGGGGAGACCTCGTCCTTGGTGATGGACTTGCGGTTTTGCGTGTAGAAGCTCGCGATCTTGTTGCCGTTGCAGTCGACGATCTCGGTGGGCTCGCTCACCAGATACGCGTTGGCGTCGGTGTAGTCGGGCAGATCGGACAGCCAGCGGTTGACGTTGCCGACCATGCCGATGCCAAATGCCACGCCCGCAATCAGCAGAAAGCCCAAAAACGAGAGCAGGATTATGGGCAGGGCATGCGTCTTTGAACGGCTGCGTCCCTGTCGTTGGCGAGGACCCATATATTGACCTCCAGGTATGTCGTGCCGGACGGTGGATGTGCCGTCGGGGCAGGATGGACATAAGTTATTACACGATAAACCAAACGGGGCGCGCGATGCCTCGTGTATGCTGGAAGACGGCATTTTTCAGAGTGAATGCATACCTTGGTAAGGAGTTTGTCGATGGCGATTCGGACGATGGGGCCGAGCGGACAATACGAAACTGGATTGGATGCTGCTGGTGCGGCGCTGCCCGAGTTGCTGGCGCCGGCGGGCGGGCTCGACCAGATGCTTGCGGCCATCGCCGCGGGTGCCGATGCCATCTATGCGGGGTTGGGCGGCTTTAACGCCCGTGTGAGCGCCCATGGCTTTACGGATAACGAGTTTGCGCGCGGCTGCGCCGTGGCGCATGCCCATGGCGTGCGTGTGTACGTAACGCTCAACGTGTTCGTGTTTGACGATGAGTTGTCTGACGCGGTGGGGTTGGGAGCTCATGCACTGGAGCTGGGCGCCGATGCTCTGATTGTCGCCGATGCCGGGTTGGCCTGCGCGCTGCGCGCGGCGATTCCCGGGG
>CALJNY010000044.1 GCA_937981515.1 uncultured Collinsella sp.
GAAAAGTATCTGAAGCGAATGCGTGGTTTCTACCACGATGACGGGATGATCAAGGTAATCACCGGTGTTCGCAGGTGTGGTAAATCCTGCCTCATGCAATCAATCGCAGATGAACTTGTGGAATCCGGTGTAGCGAGCGACCACATCATCTATATCGACCTCGACTCACGGGAGAACAGGAAGGTCAAGACGACCGATGAGCTCGAAAATCTGATTGATATGTCGACTCCAGCAGACACTGAGGGGACGAAGTATCTCTTCATCGATGAGATTCAGAGCGTCAAGGAATTTGAGCTGCTCATCAATGGCTACCGGACAGATGGCGGTTGGTCCATCTTCATTACCGGTTCGAATTCATATCTGCTTTCTGGGCAGCTTGTTACAAAGCTGACGGGTCGCTATATCGAGTTTGAGGTGTTCCCACTCGACTTTGCGGAATATATCGATATGAAGCGTTTTCTCGGCAAGCCTGTCAATGACGTTCTCGTGGGAGAGTTTACCGAGTACCTGACCCTTGGAGGATTTCCCAAAGCGTTGGAGTATGAGGGCGAGGATGAAAAGCGCACCTATATCAAGAGTGTTATTCATGAGATCTTTGAAAAGGACGTCAAACATTCGAACAAGATTAAGAATGTCTCGGTTTTCGATGCCGTCCAGACGTATCTCATCAACAACTTTGGTGCGCCGACGAACCTGAAGAACCTCCTTGCGTACTTCAATGATGTCGAGAAGATTCCCATCAAGCGCGAAACGCTCAATCGGTATATCCAGATTCTTGTTGACGCGAAGATCCTTTATCGCTGCTCGAGGTTCGATCTCAAGTCTCGGAGATTGCTTATCCGCGAAGAGAAGTACTACCTGGCTGATCTCGGCGTCTATTTCGCCATGAACACGGATGCGAGGATTAACTACGGGCCGGCGTTGGAGAACGTGCTCTACCTCTATCTTGCATCGCGCGGGTACGAGCTTTCTGTGGGCCGTATTGGGAAGCTCGAGTGTGACTTCATTGCTCGTAGGCGCAATGCTTACGCCTACATCCAGGTCTCTATGTCGATTGCCGACAGAGGCGTCGAGGAGCGCGAGTACAGGCCGTTCGGCCACATCAGGGATGGGTATCCGCGCTACTTGTTCACGCTTGATCCTCTATTGCAGGAGAGGGATGGCGTCAGGCACCTTAACATGGCGTCGTTTATGCAAGATGGCGGTGATCTTATTTGAGCGGCGGCCAGATTCTTTTGCTCCCTAGTGCGCAAACAGTGCGGGCATCAAATGAGGACCATTGCCTCACGTAGAATCGATAGATTGAGGACTTGTTTTGATGTTGACAAGCTTTTGGCCAGTGACTCCTATTGCCGAGTGGGAATAGCGGAAATAACAGCCTCCGGACCTTTTGGTTCGGAGGCTTTCTTTTTGCATATCTGCCTTAAACGATTCCTTGCCAAAGCCCCTTGAACATCGGGCGGAATCATCGAGCGTGTGCGTTTTCGTAGGCGCCCTTGATCTCTTCCGGCAAATCGTCGGGAATCAGCGCCTTAACTCTATCCTCGTTGCCATCCTGAATCGCCTGTTCGTAGTACCAGCATTTGAACTTCAGCATGTCCAGCGCGCGGTTCATCTTCGCGATCTCCGACTCCATGTGGGCCTTCCGCTCCTCGAACATGGCCTTGCGCTTGGGATATGTCGATGGGCCTTCTGCACACCATTCCATAAACAGTCGGATGTCCTTGATCTCCATCCCAGCCTTCTTTAGGCATTCGATGACCCGAAGCGCCTCGAGTTCCGTTTCGCCGAATCGGCGAATGCCGGACGTCCGCTCCAACCCCGGGAACAATCCCTGCTTGTCGTAATACCGCAGCGTGGATGCGGGCAAGCTGAACATCTCCGCCACCTGTCCGATCGTGTACATGGCCCCTCCGGATAAATCTCGAATTCATTCCTTGACCTAAAGTCAGGTTTAGGTATTACCTTCATTCTCGTCAATATAAATCGGGAGTTCAAGGGGTATTCCGCAATGAGCAAAACGGTTTTGATGGTCTCTTCAAGTCCTCGAAAGAGCGGGAATTCCGAGACGTTGGCGGCGGCTTTCGCCAACGGCGTGCGGGAGGCGGGGCGCTTGGCCGCGCGTAAGCAGATTCGTGTTTAGAACCATCGATAGGAGGAAATCGATCATGGCAATTAAGCAGACGGCGGGCAGAGATGCCCTGGGGGACTTTGCCCCCAAATTCGCACAGCTCAACGACGACGTGCTGTTCGGCGAGGTGTGGAGCCGGGAGGGCGAGCTCTCCCTTCGAGACCGCAGCGTGGTGACGGTGGTTGCCTTGATGGCACAGGGGCTGACGGACTCTTCGTTCCAATATCATCTGATGTCCGCAAAGAACAACGGGGTGACCAGGGCTGAGATAGCGGAAATCCTTACGCATGCGGCGTTTTATGCGGGATGGCCCAAGGCGTGGGCGGCCTTTCGCATGGCGAAGGAGGTCTGGGCAGACGAGGGCGACGATGCCGATGAAAAGACCAAGCACCAAAACGAGATGGCGTTTCCCATCGGTGTCCCCAACGACGCATTCGCGAAGTACTTTATCGGTCAAAGTTACCTCGCGCCCCTTTCCACCGAGCAGGTCGGCGTCTACAACGTGACGTTCGAGCCCGGTTGCCGCAACAACTGGCACATCCATCACGCCAAAAGCGGCGGCGGACAGATCCTCGTCTGCGTGGCTGGCCGAGGGTTTTACCAGGAATGGGGTAAACCGGCACAGGAGCTGCGTCCTGGCGACGTGGTCAACATCGCCCCGGGTGTGAAACATTGGCACGGAGCCGCGCCCGAGAGCTGGTTCTCCCATCTCGCGCTGGAGGTTCCGGGCGAGGAGGCCTCCAACGAGTGGTTGGAGCCCGTGGACGACGAGCAATACCTTAAAGCGCCTGACAAGGAGGCTTAGGCATGGAGCAGTTGAAATTGACGCAGGAATGGGACAAGGTGTTCCCCAAAAGCGACAAGGTTGAGCACAGCAAGGCGACCTTCCACAACCGATACGGCATCACGCTGGTGGCCGACGTCTACGTGCCAAAGAACGCGGAGGGCAAGCTGCCTGCCATCGCCGTCAGCGGCCCGTTTGGCGCGGTGAAGGAGCAAACGTCCGGCCTTTATGCGCAGAAAATGGCGGAGCTGGGCTTTTTCGCGATTGCCTTCGACCCGTCCTATACCGGCGAGAGCGGCGGTGCGCCCCGCTATGTGGCATCGCCGGACATCAACACCGAGGATTTCTGCGCGGCGGTGGATTTCCTCTCCGTGCAGGAAAGCGTTGACCCGGAGCGCATCGGTATCATCGGCATCTGCGGTTGGGGCGGCATGGCAATCAATGCGGCGGCCATCGACACCCGCATCAAGGCCACCGCGGCTATGACCATGTACGATATGACCCGCGTGACCGCAAACGGCTACTTTGACGCCGAGGATTCCGAGCAGGCGCGCTTCGAAAAGCGGAAAGCGCTGAACGCGCAGCGCACCGAGGACTATAAAAATGACAGCTACGCGCTGGCGGGCGGCGTGGTCGATCCGCTGCCCGATGACGCGCCGCAGTTTGTGGCGGACTATTACGCCTACTACAAGACTCCGCGAGGCTACCATCCCCGCAGCCTGAACTCCAACGGTGGCTGGAATGTGACGTCCTCGCTGTCGTTTATGAATATGCCGATTTTGCAATACAGCAGCGAAATTCGCTCTGCGGTACTGCTGGTGCATGGCGAGAAGGCGCACTCCCGTTATTTCAGCGAAACCGCGTACGGCAAGCTGACCGGGGACAACAAGGAATTGCTCATTATCCCCGGCGCCAGCCATACCGACCTCTACGATCAGATGGACGTCATTCCGTTTGAGAAGCTGAAAGCGTTCTTTGAGGAGTATTTGAAATAAGGCGTGCCTTGATTCAATGCCAAGTCTCCAGCAACGATTCTTCTAAAGAGTGGGAGTAGCTGAAACGAGGCGATTGAATAACTCCATACGTTTTGGTTAAAACAAAAAATATGCCGCGCGCCTGCGGCATGAAGGAGGGAGATTTCTATGAATATCGTTGTATTGAGCGGCAGCCCGCGTAAGGGCGCCAATACCGACACCATGGTTGAGGCGTTTGCCGAGACCGCGCGTGAGAGCGGCAATACGGTCGAGGTCGTCCGTGTTGCCAGCAAGAAAATCGCTGGTTGCCTGGGGTGTCAGTATTGCTTCGCCCATGAGGGCACTTGCGTGCAGAAGGATGACATGGCCGACGTGATCGAGTCGCTGAAAGGCGCCGATATGGTTGTCTTCGCTTCGCCTATCTACTGGTTTGATATCACTGCGCAGGAGAAGGCCGCCATCGACCGCCTGTACGCCTTCGGTGCTACGGGCTTTCCGTTCACTAAGACGGCCCTTTTGCTCGATAGCCACAGCGAGGGCGTCTATGATGCGGCGATCGCTATGTACAAGTCGACCTGCGCGTACTGCAAGTGGGAGGACCAGGGCATTGTCACCATCAGCGGTATGACCGAGCGCGACAGCATGGCCTCCTCGCCCAAGTTGGAAGAGGTGCGAGAGCTCGCTCGCAAGCTCGCCTAAGGACAAGAAGAACGCATGGCAATCGGTTGTATCGCGAGTATATGAATAGGGGTGTATTCCCTCAAGTACTGTATAGAACAATTTTTAAACGCAGAAAAATAACTGAAAACAAATTAATCTGCGTTAAAATATTGTTGAACAGAAATTCATGAGGGAAGGTTGCGTATGCGTCGCAAGGCAGACGAGCTCCTTAGGGAATGGCGAGACAAGGCTGATAGAAAACCTTTGCTGGTCAAAGGCGTGCGCCAGTGTGGCAAGACCTATCTGCTTAGAACGTACGCCCAGGATCTTTTCGAATCGGTTGTCTACGTTAATCTTGAGAACGACCGGTCGGCGCGAGCGGATTTTTCGGGCGGTCTTGACCCTCATTCGATCGTACGCGCGATCGAGGCTCGCACGGGGCAGCGTATCGTGCCTGGCAAAACCTTACTGTTCATTGACGAGATCCAGGCATGCGAGGAAGCGCTCACTTCCCTTAAATACTTTTGCGAAGATGCTCCCGAGTATTACGTTGCGGCTGCTGGGGCGCTTCTTGGGGCTGCCATTAACCATCAGTCGTATTCGTTCCCCGTTGGAAAGACCGACTTGATTGAGATGACTCCACTCGATTTCGAGGAGTTTCTCTGGGCGATGGGGCACGATCAGCTGGTCGACGAGATACGCTCATCATTCGAGTCAATGGGACCTCTTGCGCCAAGCCTTCATGAAAAGGCGCTTGGGCTCTATCGACAGTATCTTGTTGTTGGCGGAATGCCCGAGGCGGTCCAAACGTACATCGATGATCAGTCAATCATTGATGTGGCCGAAAAGCATCGGATTATTCTCGACGGATATTCCGCCGACACCAATAAATATGCTGATGAACGCTTGAGCGCAAAGACGCGTGCGTGCTTCGACTCCATTCCACAGCAGCTTGCCAAAGAGAATCGTAAATTTCAATACAAGGTAGTGCGAGCGGGGGGCAATGCGTCTCTCTTTGGAGATGCTCTCGACTGGCTTGTATTGTCGGGTACGGTGGCGCGCTGCAGCCTAGTCGGGCAGATCGAAAGCCCCTTAGAGGCCTTTGTTAACCCTTCTGCTTTTAAAATCTATCAGGCTGATACAGGGCTGCTCGTCTCCAAAGCCGGTGCTCAACGCGCCGATATTCTTGCCGGTATCGGTGGCACATTCATGGGCGCACTTACCGAAAACTACGTTGCCCAACAGCTTTCAGCCATGGGCTATCCGCTGCATTATTGGGCGCGAGACAATCGTGCGGAAATCGACTTTGTAGTAGAGAAACAGGGATGCTTGTCTGCGATTGAAGTCAAGGCGGGGGAGAACACAAGATCTCGAAGTCTGTCCTCGCTAAAAAAGACCCATCCAGGCGTGCGCCTTATCAGGCTATCGACTAAGCCCTTTGGAATGAATGATGGGCTTATGTCTGTTCCACTTTATGCAGCATTTTGTCTATAGGGATGATGCTGCTGTAATGCATGGGGCCCGGAGCGCGGCATTTACTGCGCTCCGGGCCCCACCGTTTTGAGAGCTTATGGCGGTTCTGCCGTCGTCCTAGTCAAACAGACTCGGCATGTCGTTTTCCTTCATGAGGGCACCGGCTGAGGGGAGGCTCTGCGCGGTGAACTTCTCGGCCGAGACGCCGGCGCCAAGAATCTCCTCGGTTGTGCCGACGGTGGTGACCGAGCGGCCCTTCTTAGTGGTAAAGGCCTGGACGCCCTGCGTGTTGGTGGTCGTCTTGGTCTTGAGCAGCGACGTGTTGAAGTTCATCAGGCGGTAGTCGCTCGAGACCAGCGCGATGTCGCGATCGTCCTTGAGCACTTGGGCATACAGCAGTTTGCTGCCGCCGTAGATGGCGTTCTTGAGGCGCTTGCGGTTGGTCTTGGTGACGTATCCAGAAAGCGCGACGCGCACCACGCGGCCGTTCTCAAAGACAAACAGCACGTCGGCCTTATAGTCCTCGGGGTCGATGACCCAGATTACGCTCTCGTCGGGTTCCATCTCAAGATCGGTCGGCAGGTACGAGCCCAGCTGGGCCGACTTGGTGTCCTCAAACGCCGCAACCTTGCACTTGTACACCTGGCTCTTGTTGGTAAAGACCAGCAGCTCGTGGGTGTTGGAGGACGGGAACTCGATAAAGGGTTTGTCGCCGTCCTTGTACTTGAGCGTGGTCGCCTTTTTGAGTACGCGGTCCGTCATCTTCTTAAGGTAGCCATCGCGCGAGAGCATGATGGTGACCGGGTACTCCTCGACCTCGGGCTCCAAGCTTACTTCGATAACCTCATGGGGCTCGATCCTGCCCGTGCGGCGCGGCATCACATACTTCTTGTTGACCGCTGCCAGCTCGTCGCTGATGACCTTCTTGATGTTCTCCTCGCTGGAGAGGATCTCCTCGAGCTCAGCGATCTCACCTTCGAGCTTGGCAATGTCCTTGGTGCGGTTGAGGATGTACTCCTCGTTGATGTTACGGAGCTTGAGCTCGGCAACAAACTCGGCCTGGGTTTCGTCGATGTCGAAACCCTTCATAAGGTTGGGTACGACCTCGGCTTCGAGCTTGGTGCCGCGGATGATGGCGATGGCCTTGTCGATGTCGAGCAGGATTGCCTCAAGGCCGTGCAGCAGGTGCAGGCGCTCGGACTTTTTGCCCAGGTCAAAGTTAATGCGGCGACGCGTGGACTCAATACGCCACTTGACCCACTCGTGCAGGATCTGGCGCACGCCCATAACGCGAGGGTAACCATCGACCAGCACGTTGAAGTTGCACGAGAACGAATCCTGCAGCGTGGTCGAGCGATAGAGCTTGGCCATGAGCTTGTCGGGGTCGACACCGCGCTTAAGGTCGATGGCGATGCGCAAGCCCGAGAGGTCGGTTTCGTCGCGGATGTCAGCGATTTCCTTGACCTTGCCCTCCTTAGAGAGCTTGACGATGCGCTCGATGATGACATCGGTCTTGGTGGTGTAGGGAATCTCGTAGACCTCGATGATGCGCTCTTCGGGAATCCAGCGCCAGCGGGAGCGGATCTGGAAGCTGCCAAGGCCGGTCTCGATAATCTTTTCCATCTCCTCGCGGCGGTAGATAATCTCGCCGCCGGTCGAGAAGTCGGGCATGGGCATATACTCGAGCAGGTCACAGTCGGGATCCTGGAGGTAATGCATCGTGGCAGTACAGACCTCGTTGAGGTTGAAGCCGCAGATATCGGACGCCATGGCGACGCCGATGCCCTTATTGGCCGAGACAAGGATGTTGGGAAACGTGGTGGGCAGCAGGCGCGGCTCCTTCATGGCGCCGTCGTAGCTGTCGACGAAGTCGACCGGATCCTTGTCGATGTCCTTGAAGATCTCGGCGCTGATGGGGGAGAGCTTGGCCTCGGTATAACGCGAGGCGGCGTAGCTCAGGTCGCCCGAATAGTACTTACCGAAGTTGCCCTTCGACTCCACGAAGGGGGCGAGCAGCGCCTCGTTGCCGGTGGCCAGACGCACCATCGTCTCATAGATCGCGGCGTCGCCGTGCGGGTTGAGCTTCATGGTCTGACCCACAATGTTGGCGCTCTTCTGGCGCTCGCCCTTGAGCAGACCCATCTTGTACATGGTGTAGAGCAGCTTGCGGTGCGACGGCTTAAAGCCGTCAATCTCGGGGAACGCACTCGAGACGTTGACGCTCATTGCATATGGCATGTAGTTGACCTCGAGCGTCTGCGTGATCGGCTGGTCGGTGACCTCGGAGTGCAGGCCGATGACGTTCTCGGCGTTGACCTGCTTTTTCTTTGGCTGGTTCTTCGTCTTCTTCTTTGCCACGATATCCTCTTGAACTTCTTATGGGCCGTCGTTATCGATTTGCTGCTATTGCAGGTCCAGCTGGTCCAGGTATTCCTTGCCGTGCTCGGAGATATGACGCTTGCGGCCCGCCTCGTCGTTGCCCAGCAACAGGTTGAACATGGTTTCCATCTTGGTGACGTCCTCGGGTTCCACCTTGATCAGGCGACGCGTCTCGGGGTTCATGGTGGTGAGCCACATCATGTCCGGATCGTTCTCACCAAGACCCTTGGAGCGGTTGATCGAGCACTTTTGGTCGCCGATCTCTTTGAGGATGCCGTTCTTCTCGAGCTCGGTGTAGGCAAAGTAGGTCTTCTCTTTGCAGTTGATCTCGTAGAGCGGCGACTCGGCGATATACACGTAACCCTCGTCGATAAGTGTGGGCACCAGGCGGTAGAGCATGGTGAGCACGAGCGTGCGGATGTGATAACCGTCGACGTCGGCATCCGTACAGATGATGACCTTGTTCCAGTTGAGGTTGTCCAGGTCAAAGGCACCAAGGTTCTTGATGCGCTTGTCCTTGATCTCCACACCGCAGCCCAGCACGCGCATGAGGTCCATGATGATGTCGGACTTAAAGATGCGTGGATAGTCCTCCTTCAGGCAGTTGAGGATTTTGCCGCGGACGGGCATAACGCCCTGGAACTCGGCATCGCGCGAGGTACGAATGGCGCCTGCTGCCGAGTCGCCCTCTACGATGTAGATCTCGCGGCGACTCTTGTCCTTGGAGCGGCAGTCGATGAACTTCTGCACGCGGTTGGCCATGTCGGTCTTCTGCTGCAGGTTGGTTTTGATGCTCTGGCGCGTTTTCTCGGCGTTCTCGCGCGAACGCTTGTTGATGAGCACCTGCTCTATGATCTTGTTGGCAGCGTCTTTGTTCTCGATTAGGTAGGTCGAGAGGCGCTCCTTAAAGAATGCCGTCATGGCCTGCTGGATAAAGCGGTTATTGATGGCCTTCTTGGTCTGGTTTTCGTAGGACGTCTGGGTGGAGAAGCAGTTGGTTACCAGCACCAGACAGTCCTGGACGTCCTGCCATTTGATGCCGCTCTCGTTTTTGTTGTACTTGCCCTGTTGCTTAATGTAAGCATCGATGGCACTGGTCAGAGCGCTGCGGGCGGCCTTCTCGGGCGAGCCGCCGTTCTCGAGCCACGATGAGTTGTGGTAGTACTCCTGCATCATGAAGGTGCGCGAGAAGCACATGCACGCGGTGATCTTTACGTTGTAGTCGGGCAGGTCCTCGCGATCGCGACCGCGACGGTCGGCCTCGATAAAGAAGGGCTCGGTGAGGTAGTCGGTACCGACCTTCTCGAGCACGTAGTCCTCGATGCCCTTGGGGTAGCAAAAGTCCTCTTCGGAAAACTCGCCATCGTCGTCCTCGATGCGCAGGCGGAAGGTCACGTTGGCGTTGACCACGGCCTGGCGGCGCATGGTCTCGCGATACCACTCGTGGGGAATGCTGATCGAGGTAAAGACCTCAAGATCGGGACGCCACTTGATGGTGGTGCCGGTGCGTTCCTCGTCGCTGGGCTCAATCTCGAGTGCCTTCTTTTTGGCGCCGACGACCTTGCCCTTCTTAAAGTGTAAGGAGTACTTGTTACCGTCACGCCAGACGGTGACATCCATGTACTCGGAGGCGTACTGGGTCGCGCACGAACCCAGGCCGTTGGTACCGAGCGAGAAGTCGTAGTCGCCGCCCTGGTTGTTGTTGTACTTGCCGCCGGCGTAGAGCTCGCAAAAGACGAGTTCCCAGTTAAAGCGCTTCTCGGAGGGGTTCCAGTCGAGCGGGCAGCCACGGCCGTTGTCCTCTACCTGAATGGAACCATCGCGAAAGGCGGTAAGGGTGATGAGCTTGCCGTAGCCCTGGCGCGCCTCGTCAACGGCGTTGGACAGGATCTCGAAGGCGGCATGCGCGCAGCCGTCGAGTCCGTCCGAGCCAAAGATGACGGCGGGGCGCAGGCGTACGCGCTCCTCGTCCTTGAGCTGGCGGATACTGTCGTTACCATAGTTTGCGGTGTTTTTTGCCATACTCGCTCTCTCGGTGCTCCTTTGCTGCGTTTAAGTCATATAGATAGTCAAGGTAGCATAGCCCAGCCTACAGACGATTCCAACCAACACGAAATCCATCGAACAATCGTTCGATTAGATAATGAATGCTTGGAATGCGGGAGGGACCTGTCCTGTCCTATCCAAACATCTGCGGCAGGTCGATGAAGACGGTTCGATCGCTTTCGCCAGCTTCGAAGCCCGAACGGGAGAAGAATCCATAGCGATGGCACTTGAGCCCCGTTGCCTCGACTTGGGTGATTTCCTCGTCGACCATTTTTTGCGTGACGGGGGATTTGCGGAACTTTGCTTCGTAGAATGCGTAGCCCTCGGGGTCTTGCGTTACCACGTCGAATTCGCCGCTCGTTTTGTTTGCGGGATCGTCGTACCAGTACTTGCCTATGGCGTCGAAAGCCGGTTCGATCTTGCCGGTCCTGTTCTGCCGCACGAGGTATTGACGGCAGATCTCCTCGAACATATGAGGAACGTAGTTTTCCTCGAAGTCTTGGGAGACGTGACGATCATAGAAGACTTCCGGGTCGAGCAGCTGACGCGCTGAGGCATTGCGGAAAACATAGCGATAGTAAAAGAGCGAAAGTGGGTCCACTACAAAGTAGCCAGACTTGCGCTTGTTCGTAGGGTCGTTGATGGGTGCACGCTTTTGGACGATTTCGAGTGACATGAGCTTGTCGAGCACGTCTGCCATGGCCGGACCGCTCGAGACGTGCGACTGTGCCAGCACGTCCCCCCAACGGGAGTAGCCTTGTGCGAGAGCCCCGAAAACTTCGTTGGCGTTGGTCATCTTCGAGATCTCGGCGTTGAGATAGGACGGCACCTCGCTTTCTAAGCGGGCGCCAGGTTCCGTGACGAGCTCGATGATGTTGTCGCGTACGCTTTGGGATTGATCGATGAGGCGATTGTAAAAGGGGATACCGCCAAAAACGCTATAGAGCCGCACCTTGTCCTCGGGCGAGAACGCGGGATAGAACTTCGCAGCGTCAAAGTAATCCATGGGCTTAAGCTCAAGCGCGAGATCAATTCGCCCGTAGAGGGGGCTTTCATGCTCGATGAGGGATTTCATAATCTCAACGTAGGAGCCGCACAGGACAATGTTTAAACGCGAGTCTTCCCTGTGGGCGTCGATTGAGGTCTGAAGAATGCTGTCTAAGCCTTTAACCGCATCTCTCAAGTAGGGGTATTCGTCGAGAACGAGGGTAATGTTCTTGTCTTTGGCTTGGGCAAACAGAAATTCGATGAGCTCGCGGATGCCTGTGAAGGCGAGCGGAGGAAAGCTCAGCGCTTCAGCAACAAGGACGGACAGACTCTCGAGGTTGTCTGCCTCGGAGGTTTGGCGGCACTCGTAATAGACCGTTGCGACGTCCGACAAATCGGTTAGCGCCTGCTTGATGAGCTCACTTTTTCCGACGCGACGCCTGCCGTAAATGAGAACATTGCGCTGCTCGGGTGCTTTGAGCGTTTTCTTAATACGGGCGAGCTCACGCTCCCTGCCAATAAATTCCACTTACTCGGTTCCTTCCGACTCGGTTTTGTCCGAGTTAATTGTATCGCATGGATCAGTTTATGCTCGAGTTTACTCGGACAAAACCGAGTCGGTTCTGCCCGAGTAAATTTGAAGGCGGCCGAATGCGTCTTGCTGCGTTTGCGGTTGGATACGTTGTCGAAAACGTGTCGTGCGGATTGTTGGATCGAATCGAACATTGGGACAGACGTCTCGTTTTATGGGCCGGGGGCGTGCATGTGCGAGTTCTTTTGGCCCATAAGGAACGCTGGTGGGTCGTTATTTGGGCCACGGGTCACTTCGCCGGCGCCGTGTTTCGTCATACGCTCATAGTGGAAGCCGATGCCACGGGGTCGACTTGGGACTCGGGCAATGGATGAGCTGCAAGCCGAAAGGAGCGGTGAGAATGATGAGGCCCATGACAAAGAAACTGCTGTTAGGAATTCCCACCGTGACGCTTTCGGCCGTGCTGGCGTGTACAGTGGCCGGCTGTGGCGGTAGTGCTCCGAGCGGCTCGCCTGGCGGTTCGGGCGGCAGCGCGCCTGTGCAGGAAAAGCCCAGGGCCTATGATTCGCAGACGGTCGAGGTGGCAGGCATTACCTATGAGTCGGTGGCTCACGGTACGTTCTATCGCGGCGATGCCAAGCTGCAGGACGGCTTTTACCTGCACATCAAGATCACCAACAACAACACAAAGAACAGGACGTTCAGTTCCTTTAACGTGCATGCTGCCCAGGGCGATCTTGAGGCAGGCGACCCGTTGTTTACTTCCGGCAAGGCGGCCGTGCTCGACTACGTTGCAAGCGAGGCTCCCGATGAGCTGCACGAGGGCATCGACCTTTCCGAGAGGCCAGATATCGGCCCGGGCGAGACCGTTGAGTACGTGTATTTCTGGGCGCCCAAGACGGCGTACTACGGGCCCATCACTGTCGAGTTCGTAGACGCTTATGCCCCCGCCAAGAATCATGAGGCCATGCACTTTGACACCACGGGATGCGAGCCCAAGGAGTTCAAGGCGGCCGGCGGCGTGGCCGATTCTGGCGAGAAGGCAGATTTAACGGGC
>CALJNY010000045.1 GCA_937981515.1 uncultured Collinsella sp.
TCCGTACATGTACGGATGAATGTGGGAGGTGTTCGGATGAAGTCGATAATCAAGGCATCTCTGCTTCATTTGCGCCGCCGCGGTGTCCGGATTCGCCCGGATGCTGCGGCGGCGCTATACTTATACAGATTGAAGTACCTGTACCAAAAGGAGCTGTCGTGTCCCTTTCCATCGGTATCGTGGGCCTGCCCAACGTGGGCAAGTCGACGCTGTTCACCGCGCTTACCAAAAAGACCGGCCTTGCCGCCAACTACCCGTTTGCCACAATCGACCCCAACGTGGGTATCGTCGACGTGCCCGATAGCCGCTTGCAAAAGCTCGCCGACATCGTCAACCCCGGCCGCATTGTGCCGGCGACGGTCGAGTTCGTCGACATCGCGGGCCTGGTGAAGGGCGCCAACGAGGGCGAGGGCCTGGGCAACCAGTTCTTAGCAAACATCCGCGAGACCGATGCCATCTGTGAGGTCGTGCGCTACTTTAAGGACCCCAACGTCATGCGTGAGGTGGGCCGCACGGGCGAGTTCGTCGATCCCGCCGGCGATGCCGACACCATCATGACCGAGCTCATCCTGGCCGATATGGGAACGCTCGAGAAACAGCTGCCCAAGCTCGAGAAGGAGGCCAAGCGCGACAAGGAGCTCATGCCCAAGTTCGAGGTCGCTAAGCGCCTGCTTGCCTGGCTCAACGAGGGCAAGCGCGCCGCATCCATGGAGATGACCGACGAGGAGCGTGCTGCCGCCAAGGGCCTGTTCCTGCTCACTATGAAGCCCATCCTGTATGTGGCCAACGTGGACGAGGACATGCTCAACGAGGACCTGGCGCCCATCGATGGCGTCAAGCCGTTGCCCATCTGCGCCAAGATCGAGGCCGAGCTTTCCGAGCTCGATCCCGAGGACGCCGCCGACTACCTGGAGAGCCTGGGCCTGGAGCAGCCCGGTCTGGACGTGCTCGCGCAGGCCGCCTACAAGCTGCTTGGCCTGCAGTCGTTCTTTACGGCCGGCGAGATGGAGGTCAAGGCCTGGACGGTGCGTCAGGGCGCGACCGCCCCGCAGGCCGCCGGCGTCATCCACACCGATTTTGAACGCGGCTTTATTAAGGCCGAGGTTATTGGCTACGACGACTACATCGAGCTCGGCGGCGAGCAGGGCGCCAAGGCCGCCGGCAAGCTGCGTATTGAGGGCAAGGACTATGTCATGGCCGATGGCGACGTCGTGCACTTCCGCTTTAACGTGTAAGGACGACGCATATGTTTAAATATGGCAAAAAAGCTGGCTACATGGGTATTGCGCTGCTCGTACTTGCGGTGATTCCGCTGGTGGTTGCAGTGTGTGTTATCCCCAACATTGGCCCTGAGGTGGCAACAAAGTTTAACGCAGCCGGCGAGGTGACGCGCTGGGGTAAGAGCTACGAGCTGCTGGCACTGCCGGTGCTCAATCTGCTGCTGAGTGTGGCGACGTACTTTACGGCGGGACGCCAGGCAAAGAACAACGAGGACTCCGCTGTGATGGCACGTCTTGCGTGCGAGCGCTACCTGCGCAACGGCTGCATCACGGGCGTGTTCCTCAATGTAATCAACGTCTACTTTATGTATTCGGCGATTACTGGAACGGGCTTTGGCTTTGGTTTCTAGCTTGTCCTTTTAGGCAACGAGCCTGCACACATATTCAATGGCTGCTGCGAGGCCGCCGCTCGATCGTGGTTTAAAGACCATGTCGGCGGCGGCCTCGTTTTCGTATCCGGCGCCGCGAAGGGCAAGTGCGATACCGGCTTCCAGGAGAAGGGGCAGACCTCGTTGGCTGGTTGCGATTACGGCAGCCTGCTTGAGCGAGCAGCTGTGCGCTTGGCATTGGATGGCAAGTTCACCTTGCGCCGGGCAAGGGACCAGAACGGCGGCGACGCGACTTGATAGCAATGCAAATGCTGTGCGCTCATCGGGCGAAAGGCATTCAGCTTCAACGACGACGAGCTTGGGCGGTTCGCTGCTTGTGCGAAGTGTGGCTCGGTGCATGCGGACCGAAGAACCCGACATAGAAAACTCCTGTGTATTCGGCAAAACGTAAACTATAGTTTACGTTTATGTTCGGCTCCATTTCAAACTCGGCTGCATGGACGAACGTGCGAAACAGATTCTTGGCAGGCGGGTCGAAGAGACACGCAGGGACCTTGGTATCTCCAAGGTTGATTTTTGTGTGGCGACAGGAATCAGCCGACCCTACCTCGACCGAATCGAAGATGGGACGGCAAATTTCACGCTCAAGGTTCTATTTAAGATCGCACCCGCACTCGGCATGACGGTGTCAGAGCTTCTCGAGGGTATCGAATAGGGCGTTCCCCGCTGCTAATTGACGCTCTTTGGGCGGGTCCCCCTGGTTGCGATGTGCAAAATCGCGAGTATTCAGTACCTGTTCAGCCGTAGATGGTAGCTCGAGCGGCTGGCTTTGCCTTTTTGACAGTAGCTAATCCACACCCTTAATAAAAATGTGGAATAAATATTTACTAGATGGCCTCTTCGCCCTAAAAGTCCGTCTAACAATCGGCCGATTCTATGCCTCCGGCGGAGAAATTGCAGAATACTCCGATTTTTGCACGGCCCGAGGGGGACCACCTGTCGTTTGAGGCTGCGATAAGTGGAACTGCCTTAGGGATTACGCCATCGGGATGCGGTCGTGGTTGACTTGGCTGTAGAACAGGCGCTGAATCTCGTCCGCATCACGTGACTGGCCGAGTGCCCACATGGTCTTGGCCACGAGCGTCTCGGTGGTCATGTCGTCGCCGCGCAAAATACCCGGATGATCGGCGTAAGCGCGGCCGACCTCATAAACGCCCAGATCGAGGCCCTCTTCGGGGACCTGCGTGGTCATAACGACGGTGCGGCCCGAATCGACCCAGCGAAAAATTGCCTCTTGGAACGACTCGCCCGACTCACCAAACTCGGGGATACCGCCAATGCCAAAGGTCTCCAGAATCACGGCGTCGTAACTATCGGCAAGGGCGTCGAGGATGCCCGGGTTTACGCCGGGCGTAAGCTTGAGTACAAATACGCGCGGATCGATGCTGTCGTAGAAACGCACCGGGTTTTCGCCCTGATGCGTGCCGTGAAGCCCGTTGCGCACGATGCGGTCGTTGCGGATATAGGCGATGGGCGGATAGTTGACGCTGATGAACGCGTTAAAGCTCATGGTGCGCTGCTTGCGGGCGCGCGTGCCGGCAATGGCGACGCCGCCAAACACAATCGACACATCGTGCGAATGCTCGTCGAGCGCATAGAGCAGGCTCTGATACAGATTGAGCTTGGCATCGGTAAAGGGGTTGCCCATGGGCTTTTGCGAGCCGGTGAGCACGATGGGCTTGGGGCTGTCCTGAATCAGATAGGAAAGCGCCGCCGCGGTGTAGCTCATGGTGTCGGTGCCGTGCAGGACCACAAACCCGTCGTGGTCGGCATAGCCCTCGACGATGACGTCGCGGATACGCATCCAGTCGCTCGGGCGCATATTGGTGCTGTCGATGTTCATGGGCTGCACCACGTCGAGCTCGCAGAGGCCCGAGATCTCGGGGACGCTCTGGGCGAGCTCCTCACCGGTCAGGGCGGGGGAGAGGCCGTTGCCGTCCTCGGTCGATGCGATGGTGCCGCCCGTGGCGATGAGAAGGATGCGCTTCATGCTGGTATTCCTATCGTATTTGCCGCCGCAAGGGCGGAGTCGTTCGGCAGTATTGTGGCACAGGGCGTCCAATGTTCAAACGTATTACATCATCTGTAACGTTTGGTAACACTTCAATTGCCGTCAAATAAGGGCCTAGGTCGTGCGTTTGCCGTGCGCTGATGGCTGCGAGGGGCGAGAAACCCCATATAACGTGTACACTATGAAGGCTATTTTCGTTCATTCACGCGGGTGGGCACCGGCTCCCCGCCAACAAGAGGGGGAACCATGGATCAAAAGGCTTCCGCAAAGGTCCTCGTACTCGACTTTGGTGCGCAGTACGGTCAGCTCATTGCCCGTCGCGTCCGCGACCTCAACGTGTATTCCGAGATTGTCCCCTGCGACATCTCGGCCGACGAGATTCGCGAGATGAACGCCTCTGCGCTCATCCTTTCTGGCGGTCCGGCCTCCGTGTATGCCGAGGACGCTCCGTCTATCGATCCCGCCATCTTTGACCTGGGCCTTCCCGTCCTGGGCTTCTGCTACGGCCATCAGATCACGGCCGTGACGCTCGGCGGCAAGGTCGGCCACTCCGAGGTGGGCGAGTACGGCCGCGCCACCATCACGCGCACGGCCGGCGCCAAGCTCTTTAACTCCACGCCCATGGAGCAGACCGTGTGGATGAGCCACCGCGACGCCGTTTCCGAGGTGCCCGAGGGCTTTACCGTTACCGCCAGCACTGACGTGTGCCCGGTTGCTGCCATGGAGTGCGTCGAGCGCAAGATTTTCACCACGCAGTTCCACCCCGAGGTCAAGCACTCCGAGTATGGTCAGCAGCTGCTGAGCAACTTCCTGTTTGAGATCTGCGGCCTGGAGCCCAACTGGAGTATGGACAACCTGGTCGAGACCATGACGGCCGAGTTCCGCGAGAAGGTCGGCGACGACCGCGTGATTCTGGCCCTGTCCGGTGGCGTCGACTCCTCCGTCGTGGCTGCGCTGGGCGCTCGCGCCGTGGGCAAGCAGATGACCTGCGTGTTCATCAACCACGGTCTGCTGCGCAAGGGCGAGCCCGAGCAGGTGGAGGAGGTCTTCACCAAGCAGTTTGACGTCGACTTTATCCACGTCCACGCCGAGGACCGCTATGCCGAGCTTCTGGCCGGCGTGACCGAGCCCGAGGAGAAGCGCCGCATCATCGGTACGCAGTTCTGGAAAGAGTTCTTCGCGGTTGCTCAGCAGCTCGAGACCGATGGCAAGCCGGTCAAGTACCTGGCTCAGGGCACCATCTACCCCGACATCATCGAGTCCGGCGCTCGCAAGACGGGCGGCAAGACGGCCACCATCAAGAGCCATCACAACCTGATCCCGTTCCCCGAGGGCGTGCACTTCGACCTTATTGAGCCGCTCGATCACTTCTTTAAGGACGAGGTCCGTGCACTTGGTCTGGCGCTGGGCCTGCCGGGTCACATCGTGTTCCGTCAGCCTTTCCCGGGTCCGGGTCTGGCCATCCGCATCATCGGCGCGGTCGACAAGGAGAAGCTCGAGATCCTCAAGAACGCCGACGCTATCGTGCGCGAGGAGCTCGACGCCTACAACCAGCGCCTGTATGAGCAGACCGGCGAGCGTAACTCCGAGCACAGCTGCTGGCAGTATTTTGCGGTTCTTCCCGACATCAAGTCCGTTGGCGTCATGGGCGACGAGCGCACCTACCAGCGCCCGATCATCCTGCGTGCCGTCGAGTCCAGCGATGCCATGACCGCCGACTGGGCCAAGCTGCCCTACGACGTACTGGCCCGCATCTCCGGCCGCATCGTTGCCGAGGTCCCCGGCGCCAACCGCGTGTGCTACGACATCACGTCCAAGCCGCCTGCGACCATCGAGTGGGAATAATTCGCCCCTCAAAACGGTTCGCTACGCTCCTGAGCAAAAAGTAACAAAATAGCAGTTCAACGAAGGGTTTTTGTCCAAGTCGGGCAGAACCCTTCGTCACACTGGGAAACGCTCCGTTCGGGTTTATTCGTACCGGAATTCGTACCGCCCTGAGGGCCCTGGAGCCCCAGGGGAGGAGAAAAGGAGCGCAAGCATGACCGACTGGAAGGCACTCGAGGACGCCGAGGACCACGCCTACTTCATGGCGGATCTCATGGACATCTCGCCCGAGAGCTTCACCCTCGAGGAGAAAAAGCAGATCCTGCGCGACATGATCGAGAGCTCCACCGCCATCGAGAACGCGATGCGCGACGAGTTCGCGGAGCTCGACGAGGTCACCCAGACCCGCCTGATAGACGACCTCGCGGCGGACAGGCCCGAGGAGCCGGGAATGGTGGTATGAGGTGCTCGTGGACGGCCCCAGGCACCGCGACTTCCCGACGCTTACCGACGGCCCGCGCCGGAGGCGGTAGCGACGGTGGCCCCCGTCCCGACAAAGGGGCGAGGGCCTCTCCTTGTGTAGACCTTCGTGAAGCGACGGAACGCTACGGATCGAGCCTGCCCGCGAGCCAGAGCAGCGGCACGAGGGGCAGCGCGTCCAGGCG
>CALJNY010000046.1 GCA_937981515.1 uncultured Collinsella sp.
TGATTACCTATGGGAGACCCTGGGCCTCGAGATCACTGCCGACCTTTGGCCCGAACGGGACAAAATTCACCCCACGTTACGCCCCGCCATTACTGTGGTGCAGGCAAAATACCGCCGTGCATCCTTTTTGATCATGCGGATGTCATGGCACGCGGGACTACCCGACCTTAAGCGAATCCAGGCAAGTCTCGTCGAGCTGTCCGGCATGCCGACCGTCATATCCGAGGCGCACTTGGAACAGCGTCAGCGCGAGCGACTGCAACAGCAGCGGATTCCCTTTATCTGCCCTGGCGTTCAGGCATATCTGCCCTTTATGGACGAGGAGTACTGGAGCGGCAAGCCCAACAAGCACGTAAAAGTCTACGATCCGCACGAATGGGCACAGCTGGCGGACTGACTGAGGCAGGCCCGCCGGCGGAAAGTGCGTCCCACCCTGAGCACTCAAAACGGGTCGCACTTTCCGCAGCCGCTACAGCAACGCCTCGGCCCAAGCCGCTTCCCTAAAGCCGGGAATCGCAAAGTCGTCGCCCACCAGCAGCGGACGCTTGACCAGCATGCCGTCGGTCGCCAGCAGCTCGTAGCACTCCCGATCCGTCATGCCCGCATCCAGACGCGCCTTCAGGCCCAGCTCTCGATATTTCATGCCCGACGAATTAAAGAAACGCCGCACCGGCAGCCCCGAACGAGCAATCCAGGTCGCAAGCTCATCAGCCGTGGGATTGTCCAAAACGATATCGCGGTCGATGTACTCTACCCCATGTTCGTCCAGCCATGCCTTGGCCTTCTTACAGGTCGAGCACTTGGAATATTCAACAAACAGTACGGTCATGGGAATCCTCCGAATATAGATCGGCCAACGCAGGCACACGCCACACGAGGCGCCTTCGTATGATGGGCCAATTGTAGCCCGCGGGTCACACGTTAAACGAACCGTACCCCGAATCCGCGTTTGATGAACGGCAGCAGTTCCATTGCCTCGGGCGTGATATGGCCCGCAACGTTCATGCGCTCGTCACCGGGAAGATCGACCCGCGCAATCTCAAGCTCGCCTTCGTAGCGCCCATATCCGCTATTGCTCACAGCGATCGACCCCGCCTTTCGCGGCAGGCCGGCTCCGGCATCCGTCGGCACGGAATCCGGCTTAAGCGTCGTACGTGACTCCTGAGACCTAAAGATGAGGACGCTCGAGTCGGGTCGGTCGTGATGAATCTGCCCGCGCACATAGGCATAACTGAGCTCAAGCTCGCATTGCAGGTCCACGTATCCGGCGGAAACTTGAGCAAACTGCGCCCAGCCCGCATCGGAAAGATCGGGGTCGCCGACCAACACAATGTCGCAATCGGCGCCATGTGCAAGCTCAAGCATATTGAGGGCAACCTTTGACGCGCGACCGCGCTGCGCCTCGACCGTCGGCAGTCCCTCGAATACCGGCCCGCGAACGTTAGCATCACCCGGCACAAAAGCCATGATTTCGAATCCAAGCGCCGCAAGACGAAGATTCACCCGAGCAATGTCCTCCAGAGCTAAACCGGTATAAGGCTTGGGGTAAAAATTGTGGCAGGCGGCAAAACGAGTCACATCGGCACCGGCCTCACGCCACGATGCGATTTCATCAGAACTCACTGTCGATGCATTGACCACAATGCGAAATACACCGGACAGCTCCGCGACCCGCTGGGCGCTAAAGCCATAGTCCAAACGAAGGTAATCCAACCCCAGATCGCGCAAGTCCTCGATGCGCTCAAGCCCGAGCAAATCGCACGTGCGAGGCCCCACATCGGCAATGAGCGCAATGCCGCGGGCGGAAAGCAGCGACAGCACATGACGGACCTTATCGGCATACGCCGCTCCCCCATCCTCGGGAATATGCAGCGAGGTGAACGCATAGCGCGCACCCGCCGCGGCACCACGTTCAATCGTCCGCTCAATATCCTGCAGAGGGCTGGAAAGATAAATCGAAATACCCGTTTTCACGCTTCAACGCTCCTTTAAAAAAGGCCGGCGGAGCAGCTAGCCCCGCCGGCACAACCATAACATCAAGAAATCTGCCGCGCGCCGCGAACCCTGAGCAACACGGCTCGCGATATCAAACTACTCGCCAAAGAACTCGTTGATCTTCTGCTCGTCGACGCCAAAGAACCACGTCAGGACAAAGCCGGCGGCATAGGCAAGCAGCATAGCGGCAACGTAGCCGAGCTGCTGGCCAGGAACGACGATCAGCAGGCCAAACAGACCGGAAACGCCCTGAGAAACCGTGCCGATGTGAAGCAGCGCCGCGAGCGCGCCGCCAAACCCGGCACCCAGGCAGGCCGTCACAAACGGACGAACGAGCGGCAGCGTAACAGCATACATCAGAGGCTCGCCCACACCCAGGATTCCAACGGGAATGGACTCTGCGACGTACTTCTTGAGCTTGGCGTTCTTGGTCTTAAAGTACAGCGCCAAACCGGCACCGACCTGGCCGCCGCCAGCCATCATAAGGATGGGAAGCAGGTAATTGATACCCTTGGTAGCGCCGTCGGGATCGTTGAGCATAGCGTGGATCGGCGTGAGCGCCTGATGCAGGCCGACGGACACCAGCGGCAAGAAGCCTGCCGACAGGATATAGCCGCCCAGGACGCCCAGCTTCTCGAAGATAAAGGTCAAAACGCTAAAGATGGCAGTCGTCAGCCATGCGCCAACCGGCTGGATGACGAGCATCAGAGCAAAGGCGCCGATGATGAGCACCAGCAGCGGGGACAAGAACGTGTCGAGTGCGTTGGGCATAACCTTGCGAATCTGACGCTCCATCCAGGCAAAAAATGCGCCAGCGATGAGAGCCGCGATCATGCCGCCCGCTGCGGGGTTGTACTGCGCACTGGTGAGCGGCAGCAGAATGGCAGTGGCAGGATCAGCCGCGCCAGGCGCAAGCAGGGGCATGGCACTGTTGGCGATGCACATCATGCCGGCGATGCCGCCCAGCGCAGCGGAACCACCAAACTCACGTGCCGCGTTATAGCCCACCAAGATAGGCAGATAGGCAAACAGGGCCCAGCCCATGGAACGAATGCCCTGGTACCACCACTCGCCTGCAAGCGCGCCTGCCGTCGAGACGTTAATGACGTTGCAGATACCGTTGATGAGGCCAGCCGCAATGATGCCGGGAAGCAGGGCGACAAAGACATTGGAAATCTTCTTGAGGAAGGCCTGAACCGGCTTGGACTCGTACTTGGCCTTCTGCGCGGCCTTGTTTGTGGCCGCAGCGTCAACCACGCTCTCATCGGCAACGCCTTTCGCAAGGCCGGTGAGCTTGGAGAACTCCTCGAGCACCTTATTCACCTTGCCCGGACCCAGCACGATCTGCATCGTGTCGTCCTCGACCAGGCCCATCACGCCGTCGAGTGCCTTAATGCCCTCCGTGTCGACGTTGCCCGCGTCTTTGACGGTCACGCGCAGGCGCGTCATGCACGCCGCGTTTGCGAGCACGTTGTCTTTACCGCCCAAAAGGTCCAGCAGCTTTTGAGCCAGCTCTTTGTTCGTCATAACTCCTCCTTGTATTGGGTATCTCGTCTGGATGTCATATCAGCTCACGCCGCGCACCTATTGGGCATCGGCATTGCTCTTCTCATGGCCACTCACCGCAGCACGGACATGACCTCGCGCCCGCTCAAGAGCTACCGCAGCCTGCTCGGCATCGCAGTCCAGCAGTACCGAGACAATAGCGGTTTTTACGTGGCCGCCGGCATCTGTAAGCGCCTGAACAGCGCGCTCGCGCGTGCAGCCGGTCGCCTCCATCACGATGTTCTGGCCGCGCACCACCAACTTCTCGTTCGTCTGCTGCACATCGACCATCAGGTTTTGGTATACCTTGCCGATCTTGACCATGGCACCGGTCGAAATCATGTTGAGAATGAGCTTTTGAACCGTTCCCGCCTTGAGCCTCGTTGAGCCGGTCAGCACCTCGGGACCGGGCACAGGCTCAATGGCAAGATCTGCGCTCTCCCCGATCTTCGACCCTTGGTTGCAGGCAATTGCAATGGTCTTGCACCCAGTTGCCTTGGCGTACGCAAGGCCGCCCACCACATAAGGAGTACGGCCGCTTGCCGCCAGGCCAACGACAAGATCCTTGTCCGAGAGTCCACGCTCCCGCAGGTCGCTCGCGCCAAGCTCCTCGCTGTCTTCGGCACCTTCGACAGCCTTGATAAACGCCGTCTCGCCTCCGGCAATGAGCCCGACAATCAGATCGGGTGACACGCCAAACGTGGGCGGACACTCCGAAGCGTCGAGTACGCCCAGACGACCGCTGGTGCCTGCGCCCATGTAAAAGACGCGCCCGCCGCGCTCAAGCGCCTCGGCAGCCCAGTCGATTGCCGTGGCAACCTGTGGCAACACTTTCGTGACCGACTGGACGGCACGAAGATCCTCATCGTTCATCGTCTTGACGATTTGCAGCGATGTCATCGTATCGAGGTCCATTGACCTTTGATTACGCTGTTCGGTCGTGAATTTTGTTAAATCGAGCATTTCATTCACCTCATCTTTCCTGTTTCTCGATGTAGTTTTGCTTTATGACATGCGTCGCCCGTTCGTAGTCGCTGGCAACGTAAGCAGCGTACAGGGCATCGACAACCATAAGCTGGGCCATACGCGAAGCCATGGCACCGCTGCGGACCAAGGGTTCACTCGCAGCGACGCCGAGCACGGCATCGGCCATGGTGGCAAGCTTGGATGATCCATCTACTCTGGTAACGGCCACAACGGGACAGTTGTGACGTTGAGCCTCGGCGGTGCAGTCCAGCACCTCTTGCGTCAAGCCCGAGTAGCTAAAGGCGATTGCCATATCGCCCTCATGCATGTTCTTGGCACATAAGAGCTGATCATGCCAGTCGTCGTACAGATGGCACTCTTTGTCGACACGCATGAGCTTTTGCGCCAGGTCGTGCGCGACCAAACGAGAGGCACCAATACCGAACAGATTGACCGCGCGTGCCCGCTTAAGACGGGCCGCGCATCGCTCCAAGACGGTGTAATCGAGCGTTCGCGCCGTCGCCTCGATTGTGCGCACGTTGCTTTTCATCACCTTCCCCACGATACGTTCGACGCTGTCATCCATGGAGATGTCCTCGAGGGCTATGTCTTTCTTGTCACCTAAGAGCGCCAGCTCGGCAATCAGTTCGCGCTGGAACTCCTTGTAGCCCGCAAAACCCAAACGCTTGCAAAAGCGCAAAATGCTCGAGGGCGAGGAGAACGTGACATCGGCAAGACCGCGGACGGACAGCCCGACCACCTCGTGCGGATGAGCGCTTACATATGCGATGACATTGCGTTCCGCCGGGCTCGCGCTGAGCTCACGCTCGCGAAGCCGCAAAAGCAATCCGTTTGCCATCTCAAACACCTCCGTTGAGAAGAATTAAAGACCAACGAACGATTCGTACCGGATACAAACAGCTTTTGCGGTACATTGTGCCGCATCGTGGCGCACAAAGGGCGAGCGTTCTACCGCTCGCCCCTCAAATCCGACCGCTCGGAAATACGCGCGACACAAAATAATTCAACGAGGTTGCATTATCAGAAACGGGTTTGTTACCGGCTAGCGCCTCGCATGGGCGCCGATCGGCCGAGTCGCATGGCGCACCAACGCCGCTGCCAGCAATACCAACAGCATGGCGGTGACATAGCCCGCAGCATCGAATCCTAAATCGATAACGTCGAAATGCCTGCCGGGAACAAAGATCTTATGCACCTGATCGCCAACGGAGCAGGCGGCGCAAAAGAGCAATACGGGCACGCAACGGGAGCATACGCTCCACGGACGCCTGGAAAGGCAAACCACGACCACGGAGGCGAATAATCCGACGAAGAAAAACTCTACGGTATGGGCAACGCGACGGACGTTTGTGCCCACCCACATGCGAATGGAAGCAAGTCGGCCAGACCGGACATTCGAGGCAGCCGAATCGGCGCCCCCGGTCATTCCGTTCTCTGTCTGGGCTTCACCCGTGGCATCAGCAGCCTGAACGCCCGTAGCCTGACCCTCCACCACACGCGCGGTGGACTCGCTCAGCAACGACGTCTCCACCGCATTTTGCTCCGTCAGCACCCAGATGCCCGCCAGCGTTGCAACGAACAGAACAATTGCGGTCCATCCGATTATTTGTTTTACGCGCGCCAAGGGCCAACCTCCTTTTTTGAATATCAGCGAGTGTAGCCCCAAATGGCATCGTCACCGTATCAAAATTTGAATCGCAACAGGAAGCGACAAAGCGACGCAAACCCCTACCCCGCCTCGCGCATCCAGCGATCGAACGTCCCCACGCACACGCCCAGGCACTTTGCTGCCTGGCTGCGGGTAATATCGCCTGCCTCATAGCTATCGCGCACCAGCTCAAACTGAGGAGGGCACGGCTTGCGAGGTCGACCGAAACGAACCCCTCGCGCCCGCGCCGCTGCAATTCCCTCCGCCTGGCGCCGATGGATATTCTCGCGCTCCACCTGCGCCACGTAGCTCAGCAGTTGCAGCACAATATCGGCAATCAGGGTGTTGGTCACATCCGGCGCGCCGCTGGCCCTAGCGCGCGTGTCAAGCAATGGCATGTCCAACACCACAATGGCAACCCCGAGCTCCTTGGTAATGCGTCGCCATTCCTCAAGAATCTCGGAGTAATTACGACCAAGTCGGTCGATAGAAAGCACCACCAGCACGTCCCCGTCTCCCAGGACGTGCAACAGCTCGCGATAATGCGGTCGATCGAAGTCCTTGCCGCTCGCATGGTCGGCATAAATATTCGCTGAGCCCACGCCATAGGCGCCCAGCGCATCCAGCTGCCGATTCAGATTCTGATCGCGCGAACTCACCCGCGCATACCCGTACACCGTCGCCATCTCATCCCCGCTTTCTTGTAAACCTGCCAAAAGGGACAGGTTTATTTTGGTAGGTTTTACCTCTCAAATAGCAGGTAAGCGGGCGGCCGAGCAGACGGCAAGGTAGCCACGATTCAAATGCGGAGGGCGGCCCCGAAAGACCGCCCCCCGCTCTCTCGCCACGAGTCGGGATTTAGCTAATGGATAAGCTTAAAGTCCAAGTGTCCACGCGTGGTATTGACGCGCGAGACCTCGATAATCACGCGCTGGCCCAGTTCATAGCGAGTCCCCGTGTCGGCGCCCGTCAGCGTAAGCGCGTCCTCGTCGAACTCGAACCACTCGTTGCCCAGGCTCTTAATTGAAACCAGGCCCTCGACCTGCGTTAGGTCCAAGCGCACAAAAAGGCCCATGCTGCTAACCCACGAGACGGTTCCGGCATAGCGCTCGCCCAGACGGTCCTCATAGTACTGGGCAATCTTGATCTTTTGCGTCGCATGGCTGGCGGCATCTGCCGCGCGCTCGGCATCGCTGCATGCGCGGCAGATCTGCGGCAGAATGCGCGGCAGCGACTCGCGCCCCTTGCCGATCAGCCGCGGCGTACGGACCAAGGCGTCCTTGCCGCCGAGCTGCTCATAGGCCAACTGCAGTTTGAGCACGCGGTGCACCACCAGATCAGGGTAGCGACGGATGGGACTCGTAAAGTGACAGTAGCACGGCGCGGCGAGCGCAAAGTGGCCCTCGTTGCGCGGCTTGTACAGCGCGCGCTGCATGCTGCGCAGAAGCAGCGTGTTAACGAGCGGTGCGTTGGCCGTACCGGCGGCAGCATCAACTGCAGCCTGCAGCTCATCGGGGCTCCCCAGGGCAATACCGGCAGCACGGCGATCGTCGATGATGCCTAGCTGCGCCAGCGCAACGGCGGCACCGTGCAGGCTATCGGGGCTCGGATCCTCATGCACGCGATAGCAGGCCTCGATATCACGGTCTGCCAGCCACTCTGCAACGCACTCGTTGGCGAGCAGCATGGCTCCCTCGATAAGCGACGTGGCGTACGAACGCTCACGCGCCACAATCTGCACGGGCACTCCGTCCTCATCCAATAGAGCGCGAATCTCGGCCGTGTCAAAATCGACTGAGCCGCGGGCGCGACGGATACGACGGCGAAGTTCGGCGAGTTCGTTGGCGGCGACAAGGAAATCGCCGAGGTCGACGTTGTAGCCGCGGGCGGCCTCCTCGCACGCAAGACCGCGCTCAAGCGCTTCCTCGCGCGAGGCCTCAGCAGCCGCAACATCCTCGGCCGCACCCTCCAGCACCGAATACTCAACCGCGCCGGCACGCACCAGCAGCGCCTCGGCGCCGTCATAGTCCATACGCACACGCGAGCGAATCACGCTGGGGTACGGATCGTAATGCCGCACGCGACCCTGCGCATCGAGCTCAATGTCAACGGTAAACGCAAGGCGGTCCTCGTCAGGGCGAAGCGAGCACAGGTCATTGGACAGGCGTTCGGGCAGCATGGGAAGCACGCGATCGGCCAGATACACCGATGTCGTACGATGGCGAGCCTCAAGATCGATATGCCCGTCCCAAGCCACATAGTGTGAAACGTCGGCGATATGCACACCCAGCTTGTAGCCACCCTCGGGCGTGCGCTCCAACGAAACGGCATCGTCAAAGTCGCGCGCGTCGACCGGGTCGATCGTGATGACAAAGCGGTCGCGCAGATCGCGGCGGAGCGGGTCCTTAAGCGCCGCGGACACATCGAGCGAAAGCCCCTCGGCCTCGGCCAGCGCGGCCTCGGGATAGCTATCGGTATAGCCGTAACGCGCCATCACATATTGAACGCCCAAATCGGGCGCGTCATCTCCGCCAATGCGGCGTTCGATCGTCACGGTGCCCGATTCCAGGCGCGTCGGGTAGGTCAAAATGCGCGCGACAACAGCATCACCCGGGTGGACACCCAGACGATCCGCCGAGGTATCCTCGGGCAGAATGAAGAAGTCGGCCTTCAGACGCGAATCGAGCGGCTCGATCACACCGAGCGGACCGGCGGTCTGGTACGTGCCCACCACGCTTATGGCTGCACGCTCAACCACGCTTTCGATCACGGCGCGCCGCTCACCGTGCGGGCTGTTCTTAATGCTCACGGCAACGGTATCGCCATCCATGATCTCGCGCTTACCGCGGCCCATGACCTTGTAGTCGCCGTTTTCGGTTACAACGTAGGCGCTATGCTCATGGAGCTGCACGCGCCCGATCAGGCTCGGACGGCGTTCGCTGCGCACCGGCCCGCGCTGATTGCGAGCTCCACGCTTATGCTTGTTATTGCGCCCCATGGCGCCTCCTAACTATCGATTGCGAACTCCAAAGAGTCTACCCAAATGATTCGCTTTCCTGCCGTCCCCTAGGGATCAAAAAACGGGCCGCCCCATAAGAGACGACCCGTTGGAAGGGATGAATTCCAAGCATGCCTACACGCGCAGGTAGCGGCGCATGGCGATGGCAGAACCAAAGAGACCGATAATCACACCGACCAGAATCAGCGCAGCATAGGTCACCAGGTAGTACTGCATCGGCAGGGCAAACGACATCCAGCCGATGCTCTCCTGCAGACGCGGAATCATCAGATTGCGCAGCAGCTCCAGAACGCCGATGGAAAGCAGCGAGCCCAAAATGGCCTGCAGCACGCCCTCGGTGATAAACGGGCCACGAATGAAGCCGTTGCTGGCGCCGACCAGACGCATAATCGCAATCTCACGACGACGCGCCGTGATGGACAGGCGAATCGTGTTGTTGATGAAGATGAATGCGATAAAGGTCAGAAGACCAACGAGCACCACGGCGGCGATGCGGATGTAGTTGGTCACCTGGAACAGGCGGCTCACTTCCTCCTGGCCGTACAGCACGCTCGCGTTGACGTCGCCGTCATCCGCGATCTTCTGGAAATCGGCATCCTTCTTGAGCTTCTTTGCCGTGCTCTCGACCTTGGACGGATCGTCCATCTCAATAGCGAAGGAAGCCGGCAGCGGGTTCTGGCCATCGAGCGCGCTCATGGTGGCGTCGGCGTTGCCCGACATCTTGCTCGTATACTCGGCCAGCGCGTCGTCCTTGTCCTTATAGGTCACGGACTTGACGTTATTCCACGTCTTAAGCTCGGCCTCAAAAGCCTGAACATCGGCCTGATCGGCGTCATCACTAATGAACGCGTTGATGACAACCTGATCCTCGACGGTGCCGATCACGGAGTTCAGCATCGCAGAGCCCATGATGAACAGGCCGATGATAAACAGCGAAAGGAAGATCGTGATGACGGCGCCGAGCGAGGTAGTCCAGTTACGGAAGAAGTGGCTGATTGCCTCTTTGAAGGAGTAGCCCACGTTAGTTGGTGCCATAGTTGCCGTAACCTCCCCTCTCCTGGTCGCGGATGACGTGGCCGCCCTCGAGGGCGATCACGCGACGGTGCATGCTATCGACCATCTCGCGGTCGTGCGTGGCGACGATCACGGTGGTGCCGGTGCGGTTAATACGCTCAAGCAGCTTCATGATGCCCAGCGAGATCGCCGGGTCGAGGTTGCCCGTGGGCTCGTCGCAGATCAGCAGCGGCGGACGGTTGACCATAGCACGGGCGACGGCAACGCGCTGCTGCTCGCCACCGGAAAGCTGGTCGGGCAGCGAGTCCATCTGATCGGCCAGACCGACCAGGCGCAGCACCTCGGGCACCTGGCTGCGAATGACGCCCTTGGGCTTGCCGATGCACTGCAGGGCAAACGCCACGTTTTCGTAGGCGGTCTTTTGCGGCAGAAGCTTAAAGTCCTGGAACACGGCGCCAATCTGGCGGCGCAGGAACGGAACCTTGCGGTTCTTGATCTTCATGAGGTCCTGACCGGCAACCAGGATGCGGCCGCTCGTCGGCTTGACGTCGCGGTTGAGCGTCGACAGCAGCGTGGTCTTACCCGAGCCGGAGTGACCGACCAGGAAGACGAACTCGCCCGGATAGATCTCGATGTTGATGTCGTCGAGTGCAGGCTTGTTGGGCTGTGCCGGATAGATCTTGGTGACATGCTCCATAAGGATGACGGGCTCGACACCGGCCTGCTTGGCCATCTTCTTGCGGCTGGCCTGCGGATCGATGGGCGCAAACACCGACGTAAAATCGGGGTTGTTGAGCGCGTTATCGAGGCTTGCGACCTCGGCTGCCTGATCGCTCTCGACCACCGGGGCAGCAGGCTGCGTGGGGTCGGGAATAGCGGCAAAGAGACCGGACTGCGTAGGCTGAGGAGCCGGCGTCGCAGGGGCCAAGGGGTCGGGAATGCCGGCCATGGTAGGCTGCGGCGTGGCGGCACCAGCCTGAGGCTGCTCCACGCGAGCGGTCACGGCCTGAACGGGCTCAAAACCCGCCGTGCCGGAAAGCGCGACATCGCTGGTTGGATTGTAGGCAAAGGGATCGGATGCCGGCTGTGCCTGATCTGCCGGCTGAGCGGGGGCCTGAGCAACAGGCTGGCCCTCTGAATCCGGAGTGGCGAAACGACTGCCCTGGACGCCTGCCTGCGTCTTGGGGGCATCATCGCCCGCACCGGAGGTACGGAAGTGGTTACCCACTGGTGCTCCTTATCGTCGTGCGTTTAAACTACATGAGCGCTTTATATTTTAGCAGCATTAACTTTGCTGCACATAAGAAGCATGGCGTGCTTAGGGATCCCGTCGGCCGGGCACAGGGTTACTCTCCAAATCGTCCTCGGACATGTCGGAGCCCCCGCTGCG
>CALJNY010000047.1 GCA_937981515.1 uncultured Collinsella sp.
GCTTGTTCACACACTTGGAGAGCTCCTCGCCGTCCATAACCTGAACGGTCTTGAGCTCAAAGAAGCGCGAGCCGGCAACATAGGATGCCACGATGTTCTGGGCAAGCTGCGTGTTGGGACCGGCGGCCGGGCCAAACGGAGTCTCGATGCGCTCGTCAAAAATGGGAAGCGCACCCTCCTGGTTGGTCGCGACCATCTTGCGCACGCCAAAGACGGCGCCCTGAGTCTTGTGCTCCTCGATGATCCAGTTCATCAGCTGCGAAAACGGGATCGGCCTCATGATGTCGCTCATAATGAGCTCCTCTCTGTAACGCCCGGCGAGACCGCGCGGCGGGCGCAAATACGGTGTAGCGCTAGCACAGCGCCGGCGACCCCGCGGAGGCCGCCTATACGCGCGTCGGATGCGGCGAAACATCCGACACGCGTGAATCTACTTGTAATTAGTAGGCGCGATCGTTGAGCGTGCTCCAGAGCTTCTTGGACTCAGCCATGGTCCACGCGTTGATCTTTTCCTCATCAATGCCAACGAACTCGCGATCCTTGTACAGGACGCGGCCGTTGATGATGGTGGTGCGGCAGTTTTTGCCCATCATGCCAAAGAGCATGTGGCCGTCGATGTTCTCCTCGCTCAGCGGCGTAAAGGACTTGTAGTCCATGACGATGACGTCGGCGGCAGCGCCGGCCTCGAGCACACCGAGCTTGCGATCGAAGTACTTGCTCGCCATCTTGGCGTTGTTCTCGAACAGCATCGTCATGGCCTCACACCAGCCCACGTTGGGCATGGCGGCGTTGTGGCGCTGAATGATCAGGAAGACCTTAAGGCTCTCGAGCATATCGTGGGTATAGGCGTCGGTGCCCATGCACACGGGGATGCCGCGGCGGAAGAACTCGAGCACGGGGGCGCAGCCCACGGCGTTGCCCATATTGGATTCGGGGTTGTTGACCAGCCAAGTGCCGGACTCCTTGACGATATCCATCTCGGCAGGCGTCACGTGGATGCAGTGGCCAAGCATGGTGTCGGGACCCAGCAGGTTATGCTGCAGCAGGCGCTCGACGGGGCTGATGCCACCGCGGTTGAGGCGGGAGTCCCACACGTCATTCATGCCCTCGCACACGTGGATGTGGAAGCCGGTCAGGCCGTTGTTGGCCTCGGCCATCTTATCCATGGTCTCGTCCGAAAGCGTAAAGGTGGCATGTCCGCCAAACATGGCGGCGATCATGTGGTTGTCGTTATCGCGACGCTCTTTGGCGGCCCACTGGGCAAATTCGGCGTTCTCGGCAATGGCCTGGTCGCATTTTTCCTGGCCGCGGCGATCGGAGACCTCGTAGCACAGGCACGAACGCATGCCAAGCTCCTGAGCTGCATCCTTAATGGTAAAGAGGCTTCCCGGGATCTCGCAGAAGCTCGCATGGTGATCGAAGATCGTGGTGACGCCATCGCGGATGGAATCAAGAATCGTGGCATAGGCGCTTGCCTTGGTGCCGTCGAGCGTCAGGTTGTCGTCGATCTTCCACCACTGCTGCTCAAGATTCTCCAGGAAGTTGGTGGGGTTGCAGCCCTTAATGGCAAGGCCGCGGGCCAGACCCGAATAGATGTGGGTGTGGCAGTTGATGAGTCCGGGCATGATGAGGTTGCCCCGGGCATCGACGTACTCGGCATCCGGGTACTTGGCCTTGAGCTCGCGCTCGGGGCCCACTTCGACGATCGTATCTCCGTCAATGGCGAACGCACCGTTTGGAATGAACGGGGTCTGAGCGTTGCGGGTAAAGACGGAACCGTTAGCGACCAGAAGCATGGATGCTCCCTTCAACATCAGAGGCGGGGTTTGACACCTCTGACATGGCGGAGTGCGAAGCGCCGGCCTACACCGGAAACGGGCCCTCTCCCGTCAACGCTTCACCAAAGGGACAACCCCTTTGAAGTGCGGCTTGGCGCCGCATGGCGTCGGCGGACGAGGCGATGCGTCCGCCGACGAATAGCACCGAATTGGTTACTTCTTGCTCTCGGGCAGGAACAGATCCACGGCAGCGTCATTGGCAGCATCGATGTGCTGAGCCACGACCGGCGTCTGCGGAAGGATCAGGTTAAGGACAATGGCCATGATGGCGGTGGGGGTTACGGCATTGGAGCCGATGACGGTGGACACCCAGGCGGGCATACCCTCGCCGGCAAGGCAACCGCTGGCCATCCAGATACCCAGGCCAAAGACGACGGAGGTGCCGACGATAGTGGTAGTGCGCTGCGTGAGGCCCTCGCGGGTGAACATGCGCACGCCGTTCATGGTGATGGTGCCAAAGACGCCGACGGTCGCGCCGCCGATGACGGGCTGCGGGATAGCGGAAAGGACGGCAGAGAGCTGCGGGAACAGACCGGCGATGGCAAAGACGGCAGCGATGATCACAAAGACCCACTTGTTGACGACCTTGTTGGAGCAGATGATGCCCACGTTCTGGCCAAGGGCGCTGGTGGGAAGACCGCCAAGCAGGCCGCCGACCATAGAGGTGAGACCCTGGGACACGATAGCGCCGGAGAGCTCGCGCTCGGTGGGCATACGGTCGATGGAGCCCAGGCAGGCGGCGGAGACGTCACCGATAACCTGGATGGCGACCATGGGGAACACGACGGCGAGGGTAATGCAGACCTCGGGATCAAACTCGAGCGCGTAGGGCATGAGCTTGGGAAGGGCGAAGACCTGAGCGGTGGCGACGCTGGAGAAGTCGATCATGCCAAAGGGGATGGAGACGATCATGCCAACGATCATGCCAAAGAACACGGATCCCAGCTTGAGCGTGCCCTTGCCAAAGTTGGCGAGCGCTAAGACCACGGCGAAGGTGATGAGAGCGACGCACCATGCCTGCGGGGTGCCCCACAACGGCGTACCCATACCGCCGGCCATATACTTGACGGCCGTGGGATACAGCGAAACGCCAATGGAGAAGATGACCGTACCGGTCACGACGGGCGGGAACAGCCACTTGATCTTGCTGTAGGCCAGACCAAAGAGGACCGCAACGGCGCCGCCGACGATCTCGCCGCCCAAAAGCGCGCCAAAGCTAAAGCCCGAGGCGCCCATGGCCTGCAGGGCCGGGAGGAACGCGAACGAAACGCCCATGACGATGGGCAGGCCGCCGCCGATGCGACGGAAGGGAGCGAAGGCCTGAAGGGCCGTATCGATCGCCGAAAGAATGAGGGCGACCTGGATGATGTCGGTGCTCTGCTGGCTATTAAAGCCGTAGACGCCGGCCATGATGACCGCCGGGGTAATGATGCCGGCAAACGATGCCAGTACGTGCTGAAGGGCACACGGGATCATTTCCTTAACGGGAGGCATGCCTTCGCGAGTGAACAGGGCTTCAGTGCCGTTCGTAACCGTCTCCTGGGTCATTTGACCACCAATCCTCGAAGTAGTTGTTTTCGCATCTAACGCTCTATTGTGACGCAGTGCGGGGTTGAGGTTGTGCCTTCATTGCATATCGTATTAAAGATGATTCTCATTCTCAATAATAATTTTTTGTTATCAGACTATTCTTCAGCTGAAATAACGCATTCCCGCAGGTCAGGAAAGTGTCTGGTCAAAATAACATCTAACATTTCTTTTGGTCAACCGTTTACCGCTAAATTCCTACCGTTCGTCTGCATTACGCAATGTACCTGCGGATATACGAGATGATGGGCAGCGTGTTACCATGAGAAAAAATTGTTATGAACATTTCCGATTTCACCCAAAGGAGTTGCCCGTGAACGAGACCGTACGTCGCTTTTTGCCGATGGTCGATTTTCTGGAGCAGATACTCGGCAAAAACAGCGAAATCGTGCTGCACGATTTCTCGGATCCCGACCACGCCATCGTCGATATTCGCAACGGCATCGTGAGCGGCCGCAAGGTCGGCGGTCCCGCCACCGATCTGGCACTCAAGATCATGCACGACGCCAAGTATCGCGACCTGCCGTTTATTACGGGCTACGAGGGCCGCGGCGCCGGAGGCAAGACGTTGGAGTCAGCGACATACTTTATCCGCGAGAATGACGAGATCGTCGGTATGCTCTGCGTCAACACCGACCTCTCGACCGTACGCTCCATCAACGCCATGGCGCAGCAGCTCATGGCGTGCTTCGACGCGGCGCCGACGCGCAGGGAGCCCGCCCCTATCGAGGTCGAAAGCCTTTCGGAGTCCACACAGGAGCTCATCGACCGCAGCATTGCCGAGTTGCTGAGCACGCGCGGGCTGGATGTGGCGTCGCTTGGTCAGAGCGACCGCGTGGACGTCATTCGCCACCTCAACGGCAACGGGGTGTTCATGCTCAAGGGCGCCGTGGCCTGCGCCGCCACCGCGCTGGGTATCTCGGAGCCCAGCGTCTACCGCTACCTGCAAAAAGTTCGCAAGGAGGGCTAACGGGCAACATGAAGCGCGGCTCCACAAGCGATCCGTCACTTGACAAAAGACCCTGCAGCTCGCACGCGCTGCAGGGTCTTTTTGCATGTCATGTTTAGTTGTGGCCAACGCCTTAGAGAGCGGCAACGACCTCGATCTCGACCAGACCGCCAGCCGGAAGGGCGGCAACCTGGAAGGCGCTGCGCGCGGGGAACGGGGCCTCGAACTTGGAGGCGTAGATCTCGTTCACGGCGGCGAAGTCGGCGATGTCGGCCAGGTAGACCGTGGTCTTGACGACACCGGCAAAGGTAGCGCCGGCAGCGGTCAGCAGGGCCTCGACGTTGGCGAGGGACTGCTTGGCCTGGGCCTCGACGCCCTCGGGCATCTTGCCAGTTGCGGGATCGATGCCCAGCTGGCCGGACAGGAACACCATGTTGCCGGCCTGGATACCGGGGGAATACGGGCCGATGGCTGCGGGTGCGTTATCGGAAGACACGACGGTCTTGCTCATGTTTTTCTCCTTACGATCAAATAGAGAGCGTGAGCGCGGCGTTCGCACCGGGAGGCACAGTTCGGTCTGAACACCGCGCTTGATTGGGATAGTACTCAAGGTTTCCGCGCGATGCAAGATTATTATCACGTTGCGAGAATATTTTATCGCCCAACGGTTTCCCCGAACCGCTGAACGGTTCTCATGTGGAGCAGCCAGTCCAAGCTGCTGAAGACTTTATCCTGCTTAGGCTGCGGGCGTCGCCCACCGCAGCGACGCCACTATACTTTTGAATATCTGAGCATTTTGAAAGGCAGGATATGACCGCAACCGCCAGCCGAACCACTAACCGCAGGCCCGAGCTTTTGGCCCCCGCCGGAGGCCCGGAGCCCTTTGCCGCCGCGCTCGCCGCGGGCGCCGATGCCATCTACTGCGGCATGGGCAGCTTCAACGCCCGCCGCAAGGCCACCAACTTTACCGACGAGGCCTTTGAGCAGGCCTGCCGCGCCGCACATCTAGCCGGGTCGCGCGTCTACGTCACGGTCAACATCGTCATCAAGCAATCCGAGATGGGCGATGCGCTGCAACTCATCCATCGCTGCTCCACGCTGGGCGCCGATGCCTTCATTATCCAGGACTGGGGTCTGTTCTTTGAGGCCAAGCGCACCATGCCCGGCATCGAGACACATATCTCGACCCAGGCGAACATCCACGACGACCGCGGAACCATCTGGTGCCGTGAGCAGGGCGCCGACCGCGTGACTCTCTCGCGCGAGCTCTCCATTGACGAGATCGCCGCCATCCACGACGCCGCACCCGATGTGGACCTCGAGGTCTTTAGCCACGGTGCCATCTGCTTTTGCTACTCGGGTCTGTGCCTGCTGTCGAGCTTTGCCATGGCGGGCCGCTCGGCCAACCGCGGCATGTGCGCCCAGCCCTGTCGCCTACCCTACGAGCTAATTGACGAGAACGGCCGCTCGCTCTCCCCTGCCGGTCGCGAGCGCGCGCTGTGCCCACGCGACACCAACACGTCGCAGCTCGTTCGCCGTCTGTATGACGCCGGCGCCGCATCGCTCAAGCTCGAGGGCCGCATGAAGGCACCCGATTACGTGTACTCCATCGTTGATGTGTATCGTCACGAAATTGACGACATGCTATCCGGAGCCACCGTTGCCAAGGACGAGGAAGCCACCCGCCAGCGCCAGCTCAAGCGCTGCTTCAACCGCGACTTTACGCACGCCTACCAGGATGGCACCTCGGGCGACGAGATGATGAGCTACGAGCGCTCCAACAACCGCGGCCAGATCGTGGGCACGGTGCTGGGCAGCCGCCCGGCCAACCGCGATGTGCGCGGCCTCAAGCCCGACGACCGCCGTCGCCGCGCCGCCATCGCCCGCATTGAGCTGTTTGAGCCCGTGGGCAAAGGCGACCTGCTGGAGCTTCGCCACGATAACGAGTTTGACCAGTTCCTGACCACCATTGCCGCCGATGATGCCGCCGCCGGTGACATCATTGAGTGCCGCGTGCCCCGCAGCATGCCCGAGGGCTGCCGCGTCCGCGTGATTCGCAGTCAGCGCGCCATCGACGCCGCCGGCGCCGCGCTCAAGCGCGATGTGCTGCGCCGCCGAGCTGTTGACGTGTCCGTCGTGGCGCGCCTGGGCGAGCCGTTTACTGTCACACTCACCTGCTGTGACAACCCCACGCTCACCGCCACCGCCACGGGCTTCACCGTCGAGGCCGCCAAGACCCGCGCCGTCGAGGCATCCGATCTGGTTGAGCACGTCGGGCGCATGGGCTCCTCTCCCTTTGAGGCCGCGAGCTTTGACGTGGCCCTCGACGCCGGCTGCGGTATGGGCTTTTCCGCCGTGCACAAGGTGCGCGCCGCCGCTTGTAAGGCGCTGGAAGAGGCCATTCTGGCACCGTACGAGGAGCGCGCGAAAACGCTCGAGTTGCCGGTGCTCGACAAATGTACGCGCCCCGCGCCCGAGCACTACCGCGATGAGCCGCAGATCTGCGCCACCGTCACCTCGCTCGAGGCCGCCGAGGCCGCTCGCGCGGAGGGTGCAACGCGCATCTACATGACCACCGACGCGCTCGATGCGGCCGAGCTCTCCCCCGCCGATGCATTTGAGCAGGGTATCGTGCCCGTACTCGACGAGGTCTGCCGCGTCGTCGACCACGAGCGCGTCGATCCCTGGGTTGTTGCCGGCGCCACGGTCGCTATTGGCAACATCTCTGAGCTTGCCCTGGCCGCCCAGGTTGGCGCCACGGCCGAGATTCGCTCTTGCCTGCCGGTTCACAACGCACCCTGCATGGAGGCGCTTGCCGAGCGCGGAGCCGGTGCGTTTTGGCTCTCGCCCGAAATCACGCTCGACGAGATTGTCTCGCTCGGCGCCGCCGCGCCCGCGGCTCTGGGCATCACCGTCTTTGGCCGCCCGCGCGTCATGACAAGCGAGCATTGCATTCTGCAGGTTGCCAACGGCTGCATCCACGATTGTGCCAACTGCCGTCTGCGTGCCCGCAAGCTCTCGCTCAAGAATATCGACGGAAAGGTCATGCCCGTGCGCACCGACATCCATGGCCGCTCTCGCTTGTACGACGCCTACCCCATCGACCTTACGCCGCAGGTACCACAGCTGCTCGATGCCGGCGTGCGTCGTCTCATGGTGGACGGAACGCTGCTCGATGCCGAAGAGGTGGGCCGCACCGTCGCACGCGTCCGTCGCGCCGTCGAGGCGGCTCAAGCCGGCCGCAAGCCCGCCGCCCGCCTACGCGGGGCGACCTCGGGCTGCATGTTTGTGGGAATCAGCTAACCGAAAGGCTTACACGTGAACGAAGAACCTCAAGTCCTCTACTGCGACGCCTGGCTCATGGCCATCGACAAGCCCGCCGGCATGATCGTCCACGGCGACGGCACCGGCGAGCGCACGCTCACCGACTACGCCAGCGATCTGCTGCTGGCGATGGGCGACGGCTTTGCCGCGACCGACATGCAGCCGCTCAACCGCCTGGACCGCGACACCACCGGCGTGGTACTGTTCTCGCTCGACAAGCAGACGCAGCCCGCCTTTGACCAGATGGTCATCGACCACGCTTTCGAAAAGCACTACCTGGCGCTCGCCGAGGGAAAGATCGACTGGAACGAAAAGCTCATCGACAAGCCCATCGCCCGCGACCGCCATGACAGCCGAAAGATGCGCGTCGGCGCCAGTGGCAAGCCGTCTCAAACGCGCGTGAAGGTGCTCAAGCGTCTTAAGAGCCGTCGTGGCCTGCCCACGCGCTCGTATATCGATGTCGAGCTGCTCACCGGCCGCAAACACCAAATCCGCGTGCACCTGGCAAGCGAGCGTCATCCCCTGGTGGGCGACGACCTGTACGGCACGCCGCGTCCTTGCGGCCTCATGCTCCATGCCCACAGCGTGTCCTTTACGCATCCCGTTACCGGCGAGCACATCCACATCGAAGCCCCCTGCCCCTGGGAGCCCTAAAACCTGCCAAAAAGGGACAGGTTTATTTTGGCAGGTTTTATCTGGGCAAACGTCAAGCCGTCACGATGGCTCAACCACGGTCCCAAAACGTCTCGATCCGTAACAGTTAGAACCCTTTTTCCGGTCTATCTGTTACAGATCGAGACATTCGAATCCCCCTCAAGGGAAAATCTCAATCTGTAACAATAACTCGTCAAAATCGATCCCAGCTGTTACAGATTGAGACAAAGGGGCGGCGCGGTTCGAAAGTATCTCAATCTGTAACATCTAACCCACTTTTAACGGTCTAGTTGTTACAGACTTAGACAAAACCGGCAGACAACGAAAGTGGCAACGCCCGTAATGGACGTTGCCGCTTTTCTATTGAGAAAACTACTCGGTTTTCGTTACTAACCGCCGCAATGGGGACAGGCACCTTTGTGGTGGTTTTGGCCTTGTCCCATCGCTAGACCGTGATGACGTTGTCCATCGACTGGTACTTGGCGGGTACCTCGCCCGCAGTGATGATCGTTGCATCGCGGAAGTCCGCGAACTTGACGGGCGCCACCATGCCAAATTTGCTGGCGTCCGAGATTACGAAGCGTTTCGCGGTATGGCGCATCGAGACACGCTTGACCTGCGCTTCCTCGATATCCGGTGTGGTGAAACCTTGCTCGGCGGCGATGCCATTGGAACCCCAAAAGCCGCAGTTGAAGTTATAGCGGTCCAGAGTTGCCAAGGCATCGGGACCGACGAGCGCCTCGGTCTCGGGCTTGAGCTCGCCGCCCAGCACAACGGTGCGCATACCGCGCAAAGCGAGGCGCTGAGCATGGAGCACAGAATCAGTCACATAGGTGACACCCTCGAGATGCGGAAGATGTTCGATGAGCTTGAGGGTCGTGGAGCCCGAATCGATATACACAAAGCTCTCAGGCTCCACCAGGGCCGCGGCACGGACGCAGATACGCTCCTTGTCGTCGTTATGAAGATCGCTGCGCTCGCCGATCGTCAGGTCGCGCGTCACGTGCGCGCGCTCCAGACTCGTCGCGCCTCCGTGCACCTTGGCGATACGGTGTGCGCGGTCGAGCGTCTGCAGGTCGCGCCGAATGGTGGACGCCGTCACGCCCAGGGCTTCAGCAAACTCCGGCACGGTAACCGAGCCAGCCTGCTGCACCATCGACACGATCGCGTTGAGCCTATCTTCCGCAAGCATCGCTTACTCCTCCTCGGGGTACACGACTCCCCAGTCGGCGCGAAGCTTGGTCATAAGCTCCATAACATCAGAAGCATAATCCAGCAGCTCGCGCTTCGAATCATCGCCGGCAACGGCCTTCTCCAGGTCGGCCATCTCGTAGCACAGTGCGTAGGCTTCGGTGCCAGCGTGGACCTCCTCACGGTGACCGTCCGCAGTCCACACGATGGTCGCATGGTCGGTGCGCGGATACTCGTTGACCTCGATATAGCACTTATCGAAACTGATGACCGAGCGCTTCGGCTGCTTGGAGTGGAGCGTAAGACTCACCACGCCCAGCTGCTGCTCGGCGTTGCGGCAGACAATGCCACCCGCGACGTCAACGCCAGTCTCGCAGGTATTGCCCAGAGACACGACCTCGGCTGGTTGGCTGGCCATAAACAGGCGCATGACGGAGAGCGCATACACGCCAATGTCGAGCATGGCGCCGCCGGCAAGGCTACGGTTATAGAAGCGGTTGGTCAGGTCGCCGTACTCCTTATAGCTGCCAAAGTTGAGCTGGGCGAGGTTCATGCGGCCAAAGTCGCCCGCATGCATGCGACGGCGCAGCTCCTGATACAGCGGCATGTGGAGCACCGTGGTGGCGTCCATAAGGACCACGTTATGCTCGTCGGCGATGGCACGGGCCTCGTCGAGCTCGGCGGAGTTGAGGGTAATGGCTTTCTCGCAGAGCACATGCTTGCCGGCGGCCAGCGCGGCACGCAGATAGGTGATATGCGTGTTGTGCGGCGTGGTGATATAGACGGCGTCGATATCCGGATCGGCATAGAGGTCCTCAACCGTTTCATAGACCTTCTCGATGCCATACTGCTCAGCAAAAGCCTGGGCCTTGGACAGCGTGCGGTTGGCGACGCCCGCAAGCTTGCGGCCGGCCAGCGCGAGGGACTGGGCCATTTGGTTGGCGATAACGCCACAACCGATCACAGCCCAGCGAAGCTCGGGAGCCGTAAAGATGTCGTTAGGGAACGGCTTATCCTGGACCGAAGCGAACGCTGCTTTTGCGGCTGCCGCGGAGTCGAGTGGAGCCTGCTTGGAATCTGCCATGAATACCTCCTGCGTCGTGAAAAGTCTTTCAATTCTGACAGCTATATATTCGCACAAATACGCGTGTATGTGCGTACTTCTGCGTATATAACCGCCAAACGGTCAAAATACAACCGCAGACGGCGCATATACACGCATGGTCACGCAATCCTGCGCACGCAAATACGCACAAATGCGCACTAATCATTGCTCAGAGACGGGGAATTCTACTTAGAACTTCAAAGACAGGATGATCCGCTTCACCACGTCACTCATGGCGCGCTGCAGCTCTAAGGACCGTCCCAAACTGCCGACAGAAAAGGAACGTCCCCAGGCGCCGGCATTTCAAGAGCACTCATTTAAGTCTGTCCCCAATGAGTGCAATCACTCATGTAAGCCTGTCCCCAATGAGTGGGAGTAATCAGAGACCCTTTGCGAGGGAGGCCGGACGTGGCCTTCCTCGTTTTTATTCATGGACTTTAGTCCGTGCCGCACGGCACGCGCGGCATAGAAAGCCACCCGCTCAGCGGGTGGAGGCCAATTTCCGCTACGCGACAAAACCTTCCCCCTAGCATGAGGATTGTTCAGGTCATCATGCTAGGGGGAATGTGATTGCTGTGGCCCAGAAAGCCGACAGCCTCGCGCACACGAAATGGCTATGCAAGTACCGCATCGCACCGAGGTCAAGCTCGTCGCCGCCATCGCCGAGAAGCACCCCAAGGTGCGCTTTGCCGTGAGCTACACCTCGGCCTACGCCGACCTTTACGACCGCATGGAGCAGGCCCTGCGCGAGCGCGTGGCCAACGCGGTGGAGATCGTCCGCTCCGACATCAGCCCCGCGCTTCTTGTCCACACCGGTCCAAACCTCGTGGGTGTAGCGGTCCAGGGACTCTAGCGGAGGCGGGGCGTTCTGCCCAAAAACAAATGCAAAAGACGAGCGCTTCTTGCCGCCCAATTGGCAAGAAGCGCTCGTCTTTTCTTAACGCGTTGTATGG